>DAWL01000147.1:39478-43907 GCA_002505935.1 Euryarchaeota archaeon UBA226
CAAAGAGCAACGCCCGCTGCACCACTGATTAATTGTGGATCCTTTTCATCGGGAATTGCTTGTCCGCGCGGGTATATCCAAGTGACAGCGATTAGGCCATTCTCATGCGCCTGGCGAATCATAGTCGCCGCCTCGGTCAACATCTCATGTTCATACTCACTACCAAGATAGATTGTGTATCCGATTCCAACTACATTGATTCCATTATTGATTAATGTGAATACATCATCAATATCCCACATCGCCATACTCACTGGATCTCTCTGTGCAGTCTTTACCACGTGACTCTTACTATTGAGTTTAACAAGATATGGTATGTCGGGAAAATCTCGAGCATAGCCTGAGATAAGTCCCAATTGTCCAGCCAACACACCCAAAGTGCCCTGAGAATGTGCTTGGGCGCCAATCTGGAATAAGTGACTTGGATCATTAGAAGTTCTAGGAATCTTGTTGCCACCATCATAGAAATCATCGTTGAGATGCTCTATTTTCTGGTCGCAAGCGAACAAATTCATCCTACCAGTACCACAAGTGGCAGCAGCCAAATTAGCCAAATAAGTATCAATCATCTCTTCAGGAACATCTGCAGGCACGGGGAAATCCATGGTCATCAGCAGAGGGGGCAAAGGCCATCTGATTTTCAATGAATCGACGAGGGAGTCAAGTTATTGCAATAGCAATCGATACGGGCGTTGTATTTCTGATTAGGAAAATCATACGGCTAATAATATACAAGTTAGTTTAGCAGAAATGCAGCATGAATGAGGCTGCCTTCTTTTACATCTGCTCTCACTGCGGGCTTAAGGGACACAATCGCCGCACTTGTCCGATTCTCAATCCCGCTGCAGCCAAGGTACGTTCGCACAGACTGGAAAATCGGGGAAAGCGCCGTTGCTCGAATTGCAACCGCAGGGGACATAATACACGCACCTGTCAGAAGTTGAACCCAGATAGAAAACCTCTCAAAAAAAGGGATGGAGTGCGCCGCTGTACACATTGTAACCGACGCGGGCATAATACCCGTACTTGCCCACGCCTGCACCCTGATCGCCCCAAGAAGCGAAAAGCGCGTAAAGATGGGCGTAGAGTCTGTAATGAATGTGGCAGGGTTGGACATAACGTCAGAACTTGTTCTCGCTTGTATCCTGAAAGAGCGGCAGCAAAGAGAAGACCTAGAAATGGAAAAAGACGCTGCGGAAATTGCGGAAAATCAGGGCACAATGTTAGAACCTGCTCTCAACGGTGAATGGTCTCAATACGTTGGGAATCTCCACTAGCCACGTCGATAACCTGAGAAGTGGTCTTGATTCCCTCATCGAGATGTTCAACTCCCGGAAGGTAGCCTGGGCAAACACCGGTCGCAACAAAAACTGAGTCGCTGGACCGGCACAATTCGTCCGCCTTCCACAATCTCTCAAGGTCACCACCCACCATGTTCTCCGCTCTTTCTCTCTCAGAATCGCTGCGGAATACAAGCCGCCCTTCAAAGACGCCACCTAGCCCACGAAGTGCGGTAGCGGTGATGACTCCCTCTGGGGCAGCTCCAATTCCCAAAAGCAAATCATAGGGACCATCTGGTTCAGCCGCCCATATTGCTGCAGAAATGTCACCGTCTGGCATCAAATGCAATTGTGCTCCTGCTGCCTTTACCTCGGAGAATAGTTGTGCATGCCTCTCTCTATCGAGAGCCACTACTTTGACTTCCGAAATCGGTTTATCAAGAACTGAGGCTACCTGTTGCAAATTCCACTCGACTTCAGCATCTAGACTGATTTCTCCATCAAGATCTGAACCTGCCGCTATCTTGTCCATGTAGCAATCAGGAGCGTGTAATAGGTCGCCTCTTGGCGCTGCTGCCAGTACTGCGATTGAGTTAGGGCTGTTCGTAGCACAATTATTGGTACATTCTAATGGGTCTACAGCGATATCGACCTTCAGCGCTTCCGGATGGCCCTGCATATTTCCAAGAGGCTCACCAATCCATAGCATGGGGGCTTCATCTCTCTCTCCTTCACCAATTGCAACCCTACCATCAAATGGCACTCTATCGAATGTACTTCGCATGGCTTCTACCGCTGCGCCATCTGCGGCTTTACCGTCCCCTTTACCACGCCAAACATCGCTGGCTATTGCAGCATTCTCACATGCGGCTCTGAAATGGTCGACGAGATCTGCTACCCCTGCCATACCCTTGCGAAATGCTGGAAGAAGTCAAGCCTTGCGGAATCATCCTTTGCGCTTTTCAAGGACTAAAACATCTGTAATCCTTGCATTTGGATACTGGCCTGCTTCGTCTTTCTCCATCGATTTGACCATGTCCCATGCACATAGAAGCCCTGCGCTAACACCGGTCAACGCCTCCATCTCTACACCTGTTCGGTACGTCGCTTTGACAGTAACTGTACAGATTAGGGTAGAATCATCCCATGACCAATCAACCCAACAACCTTCGATCGGAATCGGGTGGCAATGAGGGACGATACGAGGGGTTTCCTTCACCGCTTGAATCGCAGCAATTGTAGATGCTTCGAGGACATCTCCTTTCTTCAGAGGACCGGCCTTGATACTATTGGCAGTATCACTGCCTAACTGTAAGCGACCACTAGCTTTAGCCGTACGAGGGACTGCAGGTTTGTCAGCGACATCGATGATACCTTCCACCATATTTTCACCCCAATCCCGCTTTCCAGGCCATCCCTGACGGCTTGACTTCCTTCTTCCACAAAGGCGCCTGTGATTTGAGTTCATCTATCAACCAAGAACAAGATTCGAAAGCCTCCTTACGATGAGGCGAGGCTACGTGAATGGAAACTATGGGTTCACCCGGGCCCACAATTCCAACCCTATGTGCAATAGCGATTGACGAAACGCCATGTAGTTCCTTCGACTGCTCAGCCAAACTCCTCAAAACCGGTTCCAATCTTTCCTTCCAAGCGTCGAATTCCAAACGCAAGACCTCTTCTCCGTCGTCAAAATCCCTAACTATTCCAAGAAATGAAACAACTGCTCCCGAACCTGAAGTATGCAAAGATGCCTTCAGGGCATCGGGGTTCAAATCCCCATCAACCACTTCGATGACGACATCACCCATGCACCACGCACGCGGTTGCAATACATCCACCTTTTGCAATGAATACTTGAAGCAAAGAGGGCTCAGGGTGGATGATGGGCGAGCCAAAGGAGGCGATTCATGTCATGGGAGCGGGGCTCTCAGGGCTAGCTGCTGCGACCATTCTGGCCAAGGCCGGAAAGGAGGTACATGTACATGATATCAGGGCAAATTCCGGGGCTCGTTTCGATGGTGATTTCCAAGGCTTAGAGAATTGGAGTAGCGATGAAGACTTCCTCGATGAAATGAGAGGATGGGGGCTGAACCCAGATGAATTCAAAGCAACTGCATTTCATGAGGTTGACCTCATCCATCCTGATGATACCATTACCAAACCTTGGAGCCCGAAGGTCGCATTCAGAGTCGTCGAAAGAGGAACCGATGACCACACTATCGATCAAGGACTGAAGCGTCAAGCCTTGGAAGCCGGAGTGAAGATTCATTACAAGTCGAGAGTGAAACCAGAAGATTGTACGATCATTGCAACCGGCCCAAAAGGAACCTCAGCAGTAGCATATGGGGAAGTATTTCGCACATCCTATCCAAATCATGTCTCCTTCCATCTGAATGACAAATTAGCGCCAGGCGCCTACGCATATCTCATTGTAATTGACGGAGTCGGGCTCATCTGCACCTGTCTCTGGCGCAAGCAAAGCAAGAGTGAACGCTTCCTCAATGAAACAATCGCTTGGTATGACAAGCACTACCCTGAACTCGATCGGGATCCGATTAAGAGAGTGGGTGGAAAGGGGGATTTCACTATCAACGAACGCTACAAAGTGAATGGAAGATACTACGTTGGTGAAGCGGGAGGACTGCAGGATTTCATGTGGGGTTTCGGCATGAGATATGCGGTTACCAGTGGCGTTCTTGCTGCACAAGATATCCTTGGTGGAGAAGATTATGAAAAGGCAGTAAGAAGCAAGTTGTTACCTTTCGTCAAGACCTCTGTGGCAAATCGTTTCCTGATGAACAGAGTCGGCGACAAGGGTTTCAAGAGAGTTGCCAAAATGTGGATGAAAGACCAAAAGAAACGAGGGGATGGCTTGCCCTTCATAGAGAGGGTGTTTCGCGGTAGTATCTGGCGTAGCCTGATTTACGCAACCTTTGGTAAGATGATGCTGAAAAAGGAGACCACTAAGGATGGAAGAAAGGTTAGGCGGCTCCCCTTCAGAAAGGATTTGAAAAGAGACAGATGGACAATGAGTTCTGAAGCTGAAGATGTAGGGCGGCTCTGGGAAGAGAAACGGCGCAGCGGTGGAAGCACAAGTTTCAGTGAAGAAGAGTGATTACGAACGCATATTGAGCGATTTTGCTGCA
>DAWL01000178.1:0-7353 GCA_002505935.1 Euryarchaeota archaeon UBA226
CTTCGAATACGATTCGGATTTGATGGCATTGAGAAAATACAGGTATGCGATCCCGTCTCCTGGGAGATAATCGATGAGTTAGACGAAGCATGGATTCATCCCAAAGAATTCTACATGACTGGAAGTGAGAGATTCGGTGCGGCCCTAGAAGGCATCGAAAGCGAACTAGAAGCCAGAGTTTGCGAATTGAAATCACAGGACAAAGAACTCGAAGCGCATCGTTTAGATCAACGTACACGATACGATTTGGAGTTGCTCCGAGAAATTGGACACTGCCCCGCTGTTGAGAACTACAGCATGCATTTCGACGGACGCAAGCCTGGTGAGCGCCCATTTTGCTTACTCGATTTTATGGCAGCCTGTGCAAAACAATTCCATTCAGACCCCGAAAAATACCTCATCATCATGGATGAAAGCCATGTGACTCTACCACAGACTTCGGGAATGTACGGCGGAGACAGTTCACGCAAAAAGAATCTGATTGAACATGGTTTCAGACTACCGAGCGCTGCGGATAATAGGCCCCTAAGAGTCAAGGAGTTTCAATCGCTTTCTCCGCGCATCGTCTACGTATCTGCAACCCCTGGTGAAAGAGAGTTACGACATCTTTGCGAATCTACTGGGCAAGAAGTACCCAAGGGGCTGCTTCACGTAGAAGGCGGAGGAGGGGCGAATTCAGCGGATTTACCGAAAAAACATCCAGAAGCAGAGAGTATGCACAGGATGCTGTCAATGATCGACGGCATAGTTCGCATGGAGATTCGGCCTACTGGATTATTGGATCCAGAACTTGAGGTGCGCCCTACTGAAGGACAGGTACAGGACCTATTGTCCGAAATCAGAATACGCATGGAAAAAGACGAGAGAGTGCTAGTGACTGTTCTAACAATCAAGTTCGCCGAAGAAGTCTCAGAATACCTTCAGAAAATGGGAATCAAATCACAATATCTACACAGTGAGATTGATACTATCGAAAGAACCGAGATTATCAAGGCCCTGAGATTGGGTAAAATCGACGTTATTGTCGGTATCAACCTGCTTAGAGAGGGGCTAGATATTCCCGAGGTTAGTCTAGTAGCAATCTTCGATGCCGATAGACAAGGATTCCTGCGTAATGAGCGCAGTCTATTGCAGACTATTGGCAGAGCAGCAAGAAATTCCGAAGGTAGAGTCATTCTCTACGCAGATAGCATCAGTACTGCTATGCGTGCTGCAATCGAACAGACCATCGAAAGAAGAGAGAAACAGATCGAGCACAACCTGCAGAATTCCATAACTCCTCAAACTATCAGCAAGCCTCTTCCCACGATGGGTGATGAATATGAAGACCTGATTATGGGGGCCGCTGGCAAGGGACACAAGGGCGGTAAGAGATTGGTTTCCCCCAAAGGCGGTAGAAGCGAGGCTCAGAATTTAGGACTTGGGGCGGGTAATTGGGCCGCATCCAACGACGTATTGAGTCGAATTTCACAACCCGAAGATGATGAAGATTTCCTAATTGAAGATTCGGATTTCCAATTAGATAATGAAAGCACATTATTGCTCTTGAAAAAACTGCGTGCCTCTATGGAAGAGGCTGCAAGGATGTTGGATTTCGAAAAGGCCGCTACCTTGCGAGACCGAATCTTCCAAATCGAGTCTCAATTGTGACCAGCGGTCCGGAAGCATTCATGCCGGATGGCAGATTGGGGGCTGCATGGCGGTTAATCCAGAATCCTTTGATGACCCAGTTCTGGATTTTGATTTTAGTAAGTCGGGCGATACTGGGGCGCTGATCGACCAAATGTCCAAGGCAGGAGGTTTCACTGCAACCAAATTGTCCAAAGCCCGCGATATTCTAAGCAATATGCGCCAACAACTCAATGATGCTGAGTACGATTCTTCTAAGGTATTGAATTGGCTATCTTTCCCCGCTTGCCTATGTGCAACAGGTACTCGTGGATTCTTCGTCGAGGCCATCAAGCAACAAATGTTCAATGTGGTATCCACTACTTGTGGGACACTAGATCATGACATTGCAAGATCATTTGAGAAATACTACCATGGCGAGTTTGAATTGGACGACAAAGAATTAGCAGAGCACGGATTGATGCGCCTTGGGAATGTGGTAGTTCCAGATGCTTCGTACGGTCAAATCATCGAAGCCGTAGTCATGCCGGTGCTTGAAGAAATCAGGGAAGACAGGATGGCTGAAACTGGAAAGACTGGAGCTGACTTGTGGCATGGATTTGGCAGTGCACACCTTGTTTGGGAACTTGGTAAGAGGATTGGAACTCCAGATTCACTTATTCACTGGGCTGCCGAGCACAAAATTCCAGTCGTCATTCCTGGAATTACAGATGGTAGCATTGGAGCGCAATTATTCATGTTCAGGCAGAAATACCGGGACTTCCACATCGATACATTAGCAGATGAACAAATCCTTTCTGATTTGACATGGGACGTTGAAACTTCCAATGCATTGATGGTCGGTGGCGGGATCTCCAAACATCATGTCATTTGGTGGAACCAGTATAGAGAAGGTCTGGATTCCGCAGTTTACTTGACTACAGCGCCAGAACACGATGGAAGCCTTTCAGGAGCAAGGCCCCGCGAAGCCATTTCTTGGGGAAAACTTCGTCAAGATGCCCCTAATGTCTGCGTAGAAGGTGATGCAAGCGTATTGCTACCAATATTAGGAGCCGATTTGTTTTCCTGATCAGTTCTCAGGCCCGTCTGGGAATACTTCGATCTCCTTCATCTGTTTCACCATTTCAGTGAAATTCTCGTGAAATTTGGTCGCCTTAACAGTGTGATTATCTATCCAATGATAATTGCCACCTCTAGGCTTGCCAAAGAGGATTCCATGATACTTGAAACCATTATTCTTCAGCCATAGTTCAGTTACTTCTCTGTGGCTTTCAGTGCGGCTGGTGAAGAATGTGATGATGTGCCCCTCGTCATACCAATTATTGATGGTTTCAACCGCTCCTTCGAACACCCTCGCATCGATCATTCGCTCGGGTTCCTCGTTTGGTATATCTTCACAAATTGTACCGTCGATGTCTATCATGAAATTCTTGCAGTCCTTTGGTAATTTAGGACTAATTGTATTTCCAAACTCATCGGTTGAGTCCAACAGGTCCGCCATCGAATGCTGGTGTTGATGGAAGTTATTCAAAGAGTCCCTTACTCACTTTGGAAATTGAAAGCCAACCACTCCAACATCGAAACTTCAACACCCATCAATGGGTGCCATCCTTCTTTGCCGGCCGATGCGAGAGAGTTGTGCAGTGGTTTGAGGTCAGGACGTTCATCACGCCCAGAATGAATCTGCTCATCCTCTGTTTCGCCGGTCAAGTGTTCAACGCCTAGAGCGGAAGATAGGGCAGACTTACTTCTATTCAACAAGCGCATGAATTCTTTTTTGCTTGCATTCAATGAAATTGACCTACGCCCGCAAATGTCGATAACTCGGGGCAACTCAATTCGTGCGCCTGCAAGAATACACAATGCTTCAACGACATCCCGCCATGATACCCAATGGCATATTCTATCATCGAGAAGATCTTCTTCATCAGCCATCCAAGCAGAGAATGGTGCGGGGCTCCAATTTGTATCAATTCTCGGATGAATCATGTCATGAATTATGATTTCACTGATTCCCTCGGGTATATCCTGGACGTAGATTTCAGCATGTGCTGGAGAGACCAGCATTTTCGTTCCTGCATTTGAATCAATCAAGTATTCGAGAGATGATGGTGTCATAAAAAATGAAATCGACGCATTTGGAACAAACTCCTGATCGATGATGAGTAACTTCCCTGTACAGTGTGTCAGTACGTCATTCAAGGCGTCTTGAAGAGCAACTAATTCTTCTTCAACTACTCCAACAACATGTCCTTGTTGTACCAATCTACTTACAGTATCACTCCCTAAAGGAGTACTCGCACCATAGATTGCTACCTGCAATGTTCTCATCTTTTCGCCTCAAGCAACCATTGATGATTGCATCCGCTTAGCGGCCGTCTCGAAGATATTCAATGCCTCATCCACTTCATCGCTACTAATTGTTAGACTCGGACGCAGTCTGATACTGTCGAAACCACTGTTCAAAACGTGTGCTCCTCCCTCATAGATGGCTTGGCGCAATTCATCTCTCATCTTTCCATCAGGTAGTGAGAAAGCAGCCATCAGTCCTTGTCCTCTGACATTAGAAATCATCTCGAAACCATTCTGCAACTCCATCAGGCCCTTGTTTAATTCCTCTCCCCTACGGGCTGCGTTACTAACCAATCCATCTCTCTCGATAATCTCGAGTTGCATTGCGCAACGAACCATATCGATCAAATTTCCACCCCAAGTTGAATTTATCCTGCTACTGGTGTCAAAGGGGTTGTCTTCGAATTGCTTGACAGTATCTTTTGCCATAACTCCACATACCTGCATCTTCTTACCAAAGGCGAGCATATCAGGCTCTGCTTCTGTGTGTTGATAGGCCCACATCTTTCCAGTTGCACCAACTCCCGTCTGCACTTCATCTACGATGAACAAAGCGCCGATTTCCTTGCAAGTATCAGAAAGTCGCTTCATGAATTCTGGTCGGAAGTGGTTGTCGCCGCCCTCTCCCTGAATCGGTTCGATGACAATGCTGGCTATCGAATCTGGGTCCTGCGCTGCAGCTTCTTTGATACTCTCAATACTACGATTCTCCGCTTCGTCTAAGCGAGAACTCTCGGCCGAATCTAATGGGAACCTTATGGCAGGATTGGGGAATCTTGGCCAATCGAATTTGCTGAATCCCTTGGTCTTAGTTGGGTCGGTATTGGTCAAAGACATCGTGTAACCACTTCTACCATGGAATGCTTCCCTGAAGTGGCCGATCTTGACCTGATTAGATTCCCTAAGTTCAGTCTGCCAACAAAAATCATCTCGATCACATGTTGAAGAATCGTCAACCAATCCCTTTGCTCGGCGGTCATTCATCTTCCAATCCATCGAGATCTTCAATGAATTCTCTATGGCCAAAGCCCCACCTGCTACCATAAACAGATTGTTCATTTCATCAGGCATGGCAATCGAGGTAATACTGTTCACCGCTTCAGCCATTTCCACCGTATACAAGTCTGAATTGGCGACATTGTTCACAGCAATTCTTCCTAACTCAGCTTCTGCGGCCTTCATTTCAGGATGATTCCATCCAACTGCTAGACTTGCGAAACAAGTAAAGAAATCCATAATGTTGCGGCCGCTTCTAGAATCATGGAAACGGTTGCCCTGAGATTTGTCCAAATCAATGACGAAATCAAAGCCATCTACAAGCATGTGCCGAGACAAGGAAGAATGTACGTCGCTAGGATTGATTGCCATGATGCTAATGCTAGCAATGGGGGTTCAATAGAATGACGGTAGAACAGATTCGCTCTTCAAGGCGCCCTTGGCTCAACTTCAGGCAGATTTGCAAGATGCTTCAAAACAACATTTTCCACCTCATCAATATCGCTTGAAAAGGTCATCAGTTCCAGATCATCTTCACTGATCATCCCATGTTCTACAAGTTTCTGCCAATCGACCAAATCACGCCAATATTCCTCATTCCACAGAATAATTGGCAATTCTTTGGATATCTTTCCGGTCTGAATCAATGTCAAAACCTCGAACAATTCGTCAAGAGTTCCAAACCCTCCAGGAAATACAAGTATCGCTTTGGCAGGGTAAACAAACCAGAATTTTCTCATTGCGAAATACTTGAACTGAATCGCCAGTTCTTCAGTTATCCATTCATTCAATGAGGGTTCAAACGGTAATTCGATTCCTAAACCGATATTGTCAGCACCGGCCTGATATGCACCAAGATTGGCTGCAGCCATGATTCCCGGACCACCACCTGTGCAGACGTGGAATCTTTGTGTTCCATCGGCTCTTGCACCACCTCCCTCTTCAGCGGGAGTTGTGGCCCAAGTGCTCAGACGTTTGGCCAATTCAATCGCCGCTTTCGAATCTTCATCTTCGAGGTCGGTTCTCGCTGAACCGAAGAAAACAATCGTATCTTTGATTCCCCTGTCTATCAGAATATTTTGTGGGGCGATAAATTCGGAGAGTATCCTGATCGCCCTCGCATCTCTACTACCCATCCAATCAGCATCTTTCCATGGTGGTTCTGGGTCATCTCGGCGGCCGTGCATAACAGATTTGACGATGTCCATGTATCTTCAAGTTGCGCACCACATGGAAAGGCGGATAATCTGAATAGAATAATATTATAATTTTTCAATTGCAATTTGATTTTTTCAATTGAAAAAAATTAGGAAATACGGGTGCGGATAATCCTGCAAGTAAACACTATGAAAATAGTATCTATCAATTGCAGAAAGCGGCATTTCATCAATGATCGATAATCAGTAAAATGAAAATTTGCTTGTTTTCAATTGTATTTAGCAAAGTTGTGAGCATGATAGATTCAGTTGAAAGATAGATTATGCGCCAATGCAAAATTGATTCTATTTTCTTGAATTCCTATTGAAATCCGGCCATTTGAAACATATACTTCAATTGGATAGTGAATGAATTGATTTGGACATAGTTTATATCCCGGTTCAATACAGGCTTCTCTCAGGCCAAGCAGGCCGGGGAAAAAAGGATGGGAAAAATATGACAAAAGGAGAGTACTCGATTCAGGACCTCCTCCAGAGAGAGGTATTTGTGAATCAGACGAAAGTCGGAGTGATTGTTGGTGAAAGGCACCACCCGAATGAAGCACGTGTACAGTCGATGCGCATTCAGGTGATTCCAGAGATTGCTGAAGAATACATGCGCAAGCCTGCCGAACTTGCTCCACTACCCAAGGAACTGGTACACAGTATCAGAGCCGATGGCGCAGTGAAGTTGAGTAAGTCGATGCGCGAGTTGCAGAGAAGGTGGAGAAACACCGTACGCATAGACGAGAAATTGTACGCACCAGATGAAATGATTGACAGAGCACTACTGGACAACCAGGGAATGGAAATCGGAGTGGTGACAGAATTAGTCAAGGTAAAGCGAACATATCGAGGAGTCTGTGTGAAGGTTCGATCAGGAATCCAGAGACAATATGGCGTAGAGCCTGTGCTCAGAATACCAATAACTGCAATTTCACGTACACGTGAGAGGCTGGACGAAGTCGTTCTGTCAAGAACATTCGAGAAGACATTGCAACTTCCGTCTTTCCTGCAGATCAACGATCCGGATTACGGTCTTGAGTGAAACTTGAAACTGACTACGATTCTATTGCTTCAGGCTTGACCGTCACGGTTATGTCTGTAAGTAGGGTCGCCGCAACGCCCTTGGGCGGGTAGCTTAGATTGGTTGGAGCACCCGGCTGATAACCGGGAGGTC
>DAWL01000178.1:7645-16629 GCA_002505935.1 Euryarchaeota archaeon UBA226
TGGAGCACCCGGCTGATAACCGGGAGGTCGCAGGTTCAAATCCTGCCTCGCCCACCTTCCATCGCTTCAGCCGTTGCCATTTTGGATGCAAAATAAGTTCTTGTCATCAAAAAGAACCTTCAATCCCATGCTCTCCGGAGGGGTGAGGAAAGCCCGTGCCGATAGTATCTGGTTCCAGTGCCAAAGGTTTGGCAGCCGACCTTGCTAATCAGCTCTCATGGCAACACGTTCAGATGGAAGCGAGACGTTTTCCGGATGGAGAAGGTTATGTCAGAGTTCCAGAAGGTTTCATCGATTCACTGCGCGAGCAAGATGTAGTTGTAGTATCCAATACCTTTCCTGATTCAGGAATAGTGGAGACATTGTTGTTGCTTGAAGCGATTTCTGATGTCAGAGCAGGTAGGTTGGATAGTCTGAAAGGAGGTAAAGCCGAACAAAGTGATGTTGGGCCGGGACTCTATCTTGCGATACCTTACTTTGGATATTCAAGGCAAGATAAGAGATTCCAGAAAGGTGAGGCAATATCTGCTAAGGCACTTGGGCGCATCTTCGCCAATCATTGCGACGGAATCATCGTCTTGGACCTACATGCTCCCGAGGCTTTGCAGGATCTATCTATCCCCGTCGCTTTCGTTTCTGCAATGCCAGAAGTTGCCGAACACCTACAATCGACTGTGAAACCGGATTTCATCCTAAGTCCTGACAAGGGAGCCATCGAGCGAGCCTCGGCGGTTGCTGAAGCCATAGGTTGTCGATTCTCGTATCTCGAAAAGGTACGTATTGACGCTCACACCATCGTCCACCAACCGAAAGACCTCGATGTAGACGGTTCAGTGGTGGCCATTGTTGATGACATGATTTCAACTGGAGGGACTATCTGCAAAGCAAGTGACGCCCTACAAAACCAAGGTGCTGCAGAAGTACATGCGGCCTGTACCCATGGTTTGTTTACCGGCGGCGCAATTTCACGATTGGATAAGCACGTTGACGGAGTGCATGCCAGCAATTCATTGGCCAACCCTAGATCATCTATCTCTGGAGGGCCGGCTCTAGCCAGAGGAGTAAGGACCCTTCTCAACCTGTGATTCGTTTTACTGAGCGGAAGATTCCATTCTATTGAATCTCCGTTGGGTTTAAACCCGCGATGCTTTGCGCAACGCTGCCTTACATGAGGAAGAAGGAGAGATTCCAATGAGTGTACACGTACGATTTGAAACCCCAGGAGAGTTGGCTGACGCAGTTTACGAGTTGGTTCAGACAGCAAGTAAATCAGGAGCCATAAAGAAAGGAAGCAACGAAGTGACCAAGGCTGCCGAGCGCGGCAATGCCAAGTTCATTGTTCTTGCAGAAGACGTCAACCCCCCTGAGTTGTTAGCGCATATCCCTATGATTTGTGAAGAGAAAGGTATCCCATTCGGATACGTACCTAGTCAAGAATTCCTAGCAAAAGAAGCAGGAATGCCAAAAGGTGTCAAAACTGCATCTCTTGCATTGATGGACATCAGCAAGGCTGCACAAGAGACTTTCAACAATGTAGTCGATCAAATCAAGGCTATCAACGAGTGAAGCCTTAACTTGGAGAGATTAAGATGAGCGAAGAACTCAGCGGATGGCCCGCAGAGGTCGTTGAAGTCGTAGGTCGAACCGGAATGACTGGGGAGGCAACTCAAGTGAAGGTTAGAGTAAACGATGCTCCTAACCCACGAGACATCGGCCGAATTATCACTCGAAATGTCGTTGGCCCAATTCGTGTTGGCGATATCCTGATGCTCAAGGATACTGGCCGTGAGGCCCGCAAGTTGAATGTGAGGTGAAAGTTATGCCAGAACGTAGAGTGTGCAGTTTCAGCGGTGAAGAAATTGAACCAGGCACCGGCCTGATGTTTGTCAAGCGTGATGGAACCGTCATGTGGTTCAAGAATAGCAAAGCTCGCAAGAATTCACTAAAATTGAAGCGTAATCCTCGCAAGGTCAAGTGGACTAGGCATTACGTTCGCGGTGGAATCCAATAGAATTCAACCGCAGTTCGGCTGAATAAAGTCGGTGCAATCTCCTGAATAGGTTCTATCACTCTAGTTATCTGATAAGTTCATCAATGAGGGGCCGGTCGCCGGCTCCGGTGAGAATATGGAAACCACGTACGTGATGGTCAAGCCAGATGGTGTTCAGAGAGGACTTGTAGGAGAGATTATCTCCAGATTTGAGCGTAAAGGATTGCGTCTTGTAGGACTGAAGAGTATGGTGCCGAGCGAAGATATCGCTCGCGCCCACTACGATGTACACAAGGAGCGGCCCTTCTTCCCTGGATTGATCAAGTTCGTCACAAGTGGCCCTGTAGTCTGCATGGCATGGCATGGAGTTGAGGCCATCAAGGTAGCAAGAAGCCTGATTGGACCAACCAATGGTAGAGATGCACCACCTGGAACCATACGTGGAGATTACGGAATGGACATGGGCTTCAATATGATTCACGGCAGCGATGCTGCTGAAACCGCCGAGTTTGAATTGGGACTTTGGTTCCCAGAAGGAACGATGGACTGGTCCTGCGACCGTGAGAAGTGGGTCTACGAATCCTGAAGCTCCCGAGGAGGGAGAGGAATGAGCGATGAAGAACTACCTGAAGAGGCCGAAGCGCCACTATTGGGAGAGAATCGCCAACCAATAGTCAGCGTTCTTGGGCATGTCGACCATGGTAAGACCAGTATTCTCGATCATATCCGTTCGTTGGGACAAGAACGTCAGGCTAGCGTGATGGCACGTGAGGCAGGAGGAATTACCCAACATATCGGGGCTACCGAAGTGCCTGCAGAATTGTTGAACGAAACCTGTGCAAAAATGATGGGTGGAAAGAAATTCAAATCCCCAGGTTTGTTATTCATCGATACTCCGGGACACCATTCCTTCACATCTCTTCGCAGCAGAGGAGGGGCATTGGCCGACATCGCGATTCTAGTTGTCGACATGATGGAAGGTTGTCAACCGCAAACGATTGAATCGATGAAGATTCTACGTAAGCAACGTACACCCTTCGTCATAGCGGCCAACAAGGTTGACCGTTTGCATGGCTGGCAACCAAAATTTGGACGCAGTTTTATCGAGGCTTTCGCAGATCAACGTTCCGATGCCAAGGAATATTTTGAAGAACGGTGGTGGAAATTGGTTGGGCAATTCTCGGAACATGGATTCAATATCGAGAGATATGACCGAATCAAGGATTTCACCAAGGATATCGCCGTAGTTCCCTGTTCTGCTAAGGAAGGTGAAGGATTAGCAGACCTCTTGGCGGTGACTATTGGTCTCGCAGAACGCTTCCTTGAAGAGAGATTGAGGGATACCCTTGGTCCTGCTGAAGGAACGGTTCTAGAGATGAAAGATGAACGCGGTCTTGGCAAAACTATCGATGTTATTCTATATCGAGGAGAACTAAACAAAGGTGACAAGATTACACTGGTATCGCAAGACGGTCCCTTCCAGACTCACATCAAGGGCATGTTCCGCCCACGCGGGATGTCAGAAATGCGAGATGCTGGAGACCGTTGGGATGATTTCGACCATGTCAAAGCTGCAGCAGGAATCAAGATTAGTGGACCGGGGTTGGAAAACGTCCTTGCCGGAACTTCACTCAGATTATCCAATACTGAAGAACAAGCACAAGAGGCTGAAGCCCTAGCTTGGGATGAAGCGAAGGTATCATTCAGTATGGATGAGGAAGGAGTCGTTTTGAAAGCGGATACGCTAGGTGGCCTAGAAGCCCTGGCTTGGGAGTTGAAAAAACTCGAGGTGCCGATTCGTTTAGCGACTATTGGCCAAATCAACAAACGAGATTTGATGACCGCTGAAAATGCTGCAGATCCTTTGCATCGAGTGATTCTCGCCTTCTCTACTGGTTCATTGAACGAAGTGGCAGATAAACTGAGTTCTGATGACTCCGCTGTCGAACTGATGGATGGAGACATCATTTATCACATCATTGAGCGATTCGAGAAGTGGCAAGAAGAAACCAAGCGTGCTATTGAGGAAGCACAAAGAGAAGCGTTGGTTTACCCTGGTAAATTACTAATTCTCAGCGACCACATCTTCCGTAGAAGTAACCCCGCGGTTGTCGGGGTCAGAGTACTTGGTGGAAGAGTGCATCAAGGTCAACGTTTGATGAAACCGGATGGAACCTCAGTGGGTAGAGTTCAATCATTGCGCACTGGTGATGAAGTGCTGAAAGAGGCGCGTCAAGGAGACGAAGTAGCAGTAGCAATTCAAGGAGCAACGGTAGGCAGGGGAATCGATGAGGAAGACATCCTGTTGGTAGATATTCCTGAAAGTCACGCTAAACGTTTACGTAAACTGGAGATGACGGCGATGGAAGAAGAGATCTATCAGGAACTCATCACTTTACATCGAAAAGAGAACCATTTCTGGGGAAGATAAGCGATTTTGGCAATTCTGGGGACTTTCTTCAGACAGTTTTGCGTGAAGTCTCTTTCCCCAATCTTGAAGTACGATTCCGACGGGTGGGGTAGCGTCCACAGGAGTGTATACCATGGCCCAAGCATATCAAGCCGGAGCAGGAGGAGGAGGAGACAACCGTGCCAAGGACCTAATCGCCACAGTGAGTGCGATTGCAAATGGCCTAATGAATGAGGTCGGAAAGGTCATCATCGGTAAGCAGGAGAACCTACGCAGAGTGACTGTAGGTATCCTATCGAATGGAAACATGCTACTGGAAGATTTCCCCGGACTAGGGAAGACAATGCTCTCCAATACTTTCGCCAAGGCCCTTGGATGTAAGTTCAAGCGTGTACAGTTTACTCCTGACTTGTTGCCAAGCGACATCATGGGGACGTACATGTATGACCAGAAGTCTGGCGAGTTCAAATTGCGTGCTGGACCTCTTTTCTGTAATATCCTATTGGCTGACGAGATTAACCGTGCTCCGCCAAAGACTCAGGCTGCATTGCTTGAAGCAATGGAAGAAAAGCAGGTTACCATTGAGGGTATCACCCACAAGCTACCCGCACCTTTCGTCGTTCTAGCAACTCAGAACCCTGTTGAGCAGGAAGGTACCTACCCACTACCGGAGGCGCAAATGGACCGTTTCCTAATCAAGATGAGTATGGGGTACCCAGACCGTTCTGAAGAGAAGGCTATTCTGGCTCGCCGAAAGTTGCGTGGAAAGGACCAACACGATGTCGTGCAAATCACTTCACCAAAGAAGGTGGTGGCTATGCAGAAGGCATTGGAGACTGTTCACGTCGACCCAGCGATTCTGTCATATGTTGTTGAAATCGTACAACGCAGCCGTGAGGATCACAGAATCATCAACGGATGCAGTCCTCGTGCCAGTCAAGCCCTATTCAAGTCGAGCCGTGCAGCAGCAGCCATCGATGGCAGAGACTACGTTATTCCAGATGATATCAAGAGCATCGCACTACAGATTTGCAGCCACAGAATAGTGATGAAACCAGAAGCCAAGATTCGCGGAATCACTGGAATGCACATCATGCGTAAGATTCTCTCTGAAGTTCCAGTACCGGTCATTCAGCCTGCTTGAACAAACTGCTTACCCATCGCTTCAAAGGTGAAGGCTTTACTTGCGGTTTGAGCAGGGGGAATTCAAGTGGACCCATACAGTATGGTCATCACCGTAGCCAACCAGAAAGGAGGTTGTGCAAAGACAACTACAGCAGTCAACTTAGCAGCCGCTCTTGCTCGTGGCGAGAAGGATAGAAACCGCTGGATTATTCCTCCTTCCAAGGTTCTGTTAATCGATCTAGACCCACAAGGAAACTGTTCGACTAGTTTTGGAATCGAGAAGAGAGAGTTGAAGAAAACCGTACACGATCTGTTGATGAATGAAAGCGGTGAAGAGTTACCCCTCATGGATGAATTTCTAATACCACCCGAGCGCTTGACAGGATACATGCAGAAGGCCTGGAAGACTGAATATCCAAATCGGCGACTGCCTAAGGACTTGGGAATAGAGAATCTGTGGCTACTTCCTTCTTCGATTCATTTGTCTGGGGCCGAGATTGAGTTATCTCACAGATTGGGGCGTGAAACTAGACTCAGAGAGGCTTTGGCTCCCATTGAACACGAATTCGATTACATCATCATAGACACTCCCCCTAGCCTAGGACTGTTGACTATCAATGCGATGGCTGCCTCGCGATGGGTATTGATTCCAGTCCAAGCAGAGTTCTACGCATTGGAAGGAATGAGCCTATTGATGAACTCTGTAAAATTGGTACAAAGGAGAATCAATCCACATCTGAAGTTGATGGGGATCGTAATGACAATGGTCATGCCAAAATCAAAATTGTCTAATTCGGTATGTGATGAAGTGAAAAAGCACTTCCCGAAGCACGTATATTCTACTGTAATTCAACGATTAGTGAAGATCGCTGAAGCGCCCTCGGAAGGTGCTCCTACTGTGCTATTACACAAACGCGGTAATGATAGCAAAGGGAGAGGTAGTCTGCAATACTGGACTTTTGCCAAAGAATTCCACCAGAGAGTAGAGAAGAAAAAGAGAGAACTGGGCATCAAGGCATGAGTACTCCAACTCTACTCATTACAACAACGCTGTTAAGTATCGCTCTTTGTACACAGGTATAGGATTACCATGACGGCAGCAGGAATGACATCGGTGAGCGTGAGTTTTGAGACTAGAAGACAGTTGAATTCGATGAAAGTGATGGACAACCATCGCAGCATCGATGATTTGCTTGCTGACTTAGTGAAACAGTACAAGGTACTGCGCATGCGCGGTGTTGTAGATGACCTGCGCTCTAGATTCTCTGAACTTGAAGAAATGGATGTCGACGCTCTAGTGCGCAAATTAGCGATGTCTCCCTTTGCAGTCTGAGGTGTTAGCATGAAAGCGGATAGGCCTTCTAAACCTCCGACCTACAAATTCGATGCTGAGCAATTGATTCGCGCTCTCTTCGACGCTGATTCCGATGAATCAGTATTATTGGAATTGGCTGCCATGAATCGAGTTGAACTTCATGCTGACGGAATGGTTTGGAATACATTCCTCTGGTTGATGATGAACGTCATGAAGGATGCATCGGGTAGTTCCATCTTCAATGGAGCAGAATTGGGTAAGATGAAGGCTGAGTTGCCAATCTTCTTTCACTAATCAACGCCTGTTGTTAGCCAACCATTCGTTGCCATACCATTTCCATTGGTCCTCAGTCCATCCTGGAGGCAACCCCTCAGCAGGAACTGGTGGAGCTGTCGGTGGTGTTTGCTGCGCTACTGGTTGTGCTGGACTGCTACTTGGCATACCAGCCAATTCTTCCATCGACATTTCATCGCCATAGGTTGTTTCAGTAGTTGTATCTATCTCCATTGAGGCTACTTCATCTTCCCAACCATCTTCCTCAATGACTCCACCCATTGCCTCAAAGGAGTCTCCCGATTCATGTGCAGCCAATTCAGCCAATGAGGCTTCAGGTGAAAAGTTCGGGTCTCCGAAACTCTTCGTGAAACTACGTTTTCGCCCCATCTTCATCAAACCGTTGACTATCAATAACAAGGCTACTAATCCAACGAACAAGATGCCCCCGTACTTCAAGGCCTGTTCAATTCTCTCATCCATCTGATCATCTTTGGTCTGTGCCTGTGTTTCTGAAGTCTGTTTGGTCGACCTCCAAGAGTAGTAACCCATCGGGGAGCCACCATCATCTTCTATTTCTTGAACATAGGCTTGATATTCAGTATCTTTCAGACCGGAACAGTAGTCGCTCGAATCTTCAGGATTGTTAGCACACCAATCATCATGAGTCTTGATGGCTGCATTATCATCATCATAATCCGTTTTGGCCCCGATTCCATCTCCATCTACATCACGGTATTCATTTGGGTCTTCGGGCAGGTGATCTAAGTGGTCAGCATAACCGTCTCCATCTCCATCTGGACAACCGAATTGTTCAATTCGCTCATAGTCAATGACTGAACCATCGGTACTGGTTATTGGGAACAAAGCATAGCGACTATCTCCCCATTGACCCGGACATGCATCCCCTCTCTTGCCATTAGGATCATCTCCATGTCCATCTTCATCACTATCGGCCCATTGAGTGCGCTCGTTGGGAAATGCGTCTGCTGAGCCATTTGGACTAGCAGGCCATGAATCATCGGAGTCAGACCAACCATCTCCATCCGAATCTAGACAACCATTGCGATCTTGGCTTGAGCCCCCATTTACACTAGGACAATCATCCGGATTGTTCCCCAATGGATTATCTCCAAGGCCGTCATTGTCCCAATCCTCCCATTGTGTTGAGTCTTCAGGGAATTCATCTCCATTGTCCCCATAGCCATCTCCATCAGTATCCTTGTGCTCAAATTCGTCATCAGGATAGACGTCTGAATTATCTCCTACACCATCTCCATCCCTGTCGCTATGCTCTGAAGGGTCCTCTGGGAACACATCAGAGTTGTCTCCAACGCCATCATAGTCGCTATCGCTAGTTTCATTGGCATCATTTGGAAAATCATCCTTGGAGTTAATGGTCCCATCACCATCACTATCGACGTCGAACAACCTGACAGTGGTACTCGTAGAAAGAGATGCAAGCAAGTACAATTGCCCTTCAGGCCCACGATCTGCACCTCTAATCTGTCCCCCTATCTGGTAATCCTCAACCGAAGTAAGACTGCTTGAATCGACCGAATGATATACCCCATTGTTCGAACCAAGGTGAATCTCATCATCGGTTGGCAACAAGTATGCCAACTGATTAGTGGACCCAGTTTCTAGGCTCTGATAAGTCCAATCACTGGTATCATATCTAATCAAAGTTCCACCTGAAGATGTGCTCAGCAATCTTCCTTCAGAATCTACAGCCAAAGCCAATACTCTATCCTCGTGTTCATTCAATGTCGAATAAGTGCCGTCTGTAAAGTTGTTAATGAATATCAATTCGTCATTACCACTAGTTGCAACACGGCCATCAGGAAGAACCGCTACATCTGTCAATCCAA
>DAWL01000118.1 GCA_002505935.1 Euryarchaeota archaeon UBA226
CAAAGTGTTCACTTTCATGCGGATGTTGCAATGAGGGTTCTAATTCCATATTTGGTCTTGCAACCCGATACGGGGTATATTCAGAATGGAACAATCTTAGATCTAGGAGATGATGAAGAAGATGAAATCGTTATTTTGATCCCCCCGAGGGCCGGACACTTTGCTGTCATTATTGGAGAACCTGAAAGAACTCACTTCCCAATTCGAGAAGGAAATGTGTCATGGAAGACTTGGGTTGATTCTGGTATGAAGGTAACTAGTGGCGTAGAGGTAGTTGAAGGGGAGCGCGAGGGGGGCCTGCCGCAATTAATCAATAGTTCAGAAGCTGGTGGGGAATTTTCCGTAAGATTGGCAGAGATAGTAAGGCCAATGTCAGCGGGTGTTTCAGTTGAGAATGGTGGTGCGCACAGTACTGGGCTGGTGGCTGGTTTACACACTTATGACACATTATCATTCATCTCTGATGAAACGTTTTCACCGTTTGATGTAGATTTAGCAGTTGGATATTTAGACCGCTGGGCTGGCCAAGGAAATCCTGCTTACGAGGATGCTGCAAATTGGTTAACTGGGGAATTTGAATCATATGGATATGATGATGTTCGTCAGCAGCGGTTCCAATATGTGGAGGCGAATCCAGAAGCATACAACATCTGCGCTTACAAAGAGGGGTATGAGAACCCCGATGAATGGATGGTTATCGGCGCACATTTCGATATCGCACCAATGGTTGCACCAACAGATCCCTCTCTCGGTACGCCTCGTGGATATGGGACACGGGTTGGAGCCTACGACAATACTGTTGGCACTTCAGTAGTCTTGAATATGGCCGAAGCAATGTTTGACATCCCAACAAGGAGAGGGATTGTTTTCTGTTTGTGGAGTAGTGAAGAAGGGGGTAAGAGAGGCAGTATCGCATGGGTGGAAGACATTCCATCTGATGTCACGATTTCAAACTACATCAATATCGATATGGGTGGCGTCAATTGGCCAGGAAATGGAACCCCCTCCGATCGCGTTGGTCCTTCTGATGGAGGTTCATACCCTGCTAGTCAAGAAAACTGGCCATTTAGGGTGTACATCGGGCCTGATACTGATCAGGATACAATAAATCAGCCAAAGATGGTTTACCTTGCAGAATGGTTGGCTGGAGATGCGCTTGGTGTGGAAGAACAACTCGCCGTACTCAATGGGGAATTGAAGAGTGCTTGGGCCGATGAAGGTGAGCCTGGAGTAATCATCAATGAAGCCACTACTGCACGAAGTGACCATGCTTCTTTCCAAGCAATCGATACAGTAACTGTCGGCTTCGGTGGCCTAGTAGATGGTTACGATTGTTACCATCAGACTTGTGACAAAATTGGGGAAATGGAATACTGGATGGAGAATGATTACGGAACTGGTAAACAGAATCTGATTAATTCAATCGATTTGATGACCTGGTATGGAACTATGATATTCTTGCATCTAGATCACCAGCCAATATTGAATTCGTACCTCTGATTGAGACAAGCCCTACTCCGAATATGAGTGGATGTCACACCAATTCGGATAGGGTCACTACCCATCCCATGATATCGATAACTTGCCCAAGCCATAATACGCCGGGTATTGCAAAGGCTGCAATCAGTGCCCAAAATGCTGGTTCAGACCAATCTTTGACTTTTACCCCATCTAATGGGCCGAATGGTAACATGTTGAATAGACCAAGAATGAGGTTTGCCGCAAGCCAATATGTAATTCCAAAATACACCATGGCTGGTAAAGAAATTCCATCCGAAGAAAGCATTGGTGCATTGGTGGTGCCAACCGCTACTAGTAGGGCCGCCCCTAATGGGATGCCTATCAAAAATAATCCTAGATTGACCAAAGGTCCTGCTGCTGCGATGTGGCCATTCTGCCTTCTCTGAACTCTGCCTGCAACCATTACCGCCCCTGGTGCCATGAATAAGAAGCCCAGAATGAATGCAAGAGCGACTCCAAATTTCAAACCCTGCGGGTCTGCTCGAAATTCTGCCCAACACCCATAATGCTTAGCAACTAATTTGTGTCCAATTTCATGCAACACAAAGGCTGGACCTATTGCTATCAACATCAATGGCATCATAATCAATACTGTAACCAACCAAGAAATTAGTCCCATTTGAAGAAGGCCCGTTACTCCATTTGCCATGACAAAACCAAGTGCAAGAGTAAAAGCTCCGGTCGCCAACATAAGGTGTTTCTTTTCCTCATCACTAAAATGCCAAAGTCGCCCTTTGTGGTGGTGAACTGGTTGTGTTTGTGCCATCCCCCATAGGCTCTGGAGAACTTGGCTTAGATCTGGGGCGGAAACTTGACGCGGCTGTTCTACGCGAACTCTGTGTACCCGATCGAAGGGGTCGTTTTCCAAACGTCCAGCGCGCGGGTCTCGGCTCGGACTGGGTGCCATCGTAAGAGCGGTGCAAAGGGTGTGCCATGAAGCCTACTACCACTCAATCCATAGATATGGACCTCTTCCAAGGGCTTGGTAACAACATGGCAATACCTCGAAGAGCTATGCAAGAGATGGGGTTCCAATCCTGTTGTTTACTCTGCGATGCGCGTGATGTTGCCGGTACTAAACGCTGTAGAAGTTGTATAGATAATCACTCTAAATTACGAAAACGGGTAGATAGGTTGGGTTCAGAAAGCCCTCTCGCCCAATTCGCCTTGGAACTATTGCAGATGATTTCATCTCCACAAAAATGGGATCATGATGAGGTGCACGGTGCTGAATTGAGAAGGTTACAAGTTCTAGCTGGTTCACTAGCCCCTCCTGCGAAACAAACTACAACCGAGGACATAAGCAATCTATTTGCAGAGCAGGCCGCTAAGGAAAAAGGGTCTGTAATCCAAAAGGTGGCGAATAGAAATCCTTGGAAGGAACGCCCGCCGGATGCTGAACAGATTGAACAGTTTGGTGCAAATCTGCCCGTTGTTGAGGATTTAATGCCGGGCGCTAGAACAAATCCAAATCGCCCAATCCCAAAGGTGGATAGGTCTGACCGAGTTGGAGAAGACAGAGAGTTGGTTGATTCGGTAGCATCTAGAGCTGAGGATGATGATTCATTGGTTGAAAAAAGAACTGAGGCGAGAAAGGATTGGGGTAAGGCTTTGGATTTGGTTGATGAGATCTTGGATGGAAAGGAAGAAGATGTCGAGGATGATTTAGATTTGTAATCAAAGATGGTCGCCAAGGCCGCTAAGTGTATAACTGACCCTTTGCGTTCCTTTACCTTTGGATTTCTTACCCAACAATCTGACTTCTCCAATCTCAGATAAATTGCGCACATGTGTTCCCGCGCATGGGCATAAATCAACATCCTCCCCAATTCTAACAACACGTAATTGCTTTACAGAAGAAGGTAAGAGATCCATGTTTGTCCTATCAGGAGGCATAATTCGATTGATTTCTTCTCTAGTCATGATTCTGCATTCTACATTGAGTCCGGATTCGATAACTGAATTTGTTTGATCGATTACTCTGTTCAACATTTCGTCCTCGAATTTAATCGGGTTGAAATCAATTCTACTTCTATCATGGTGGATTTGGTTTCCCACAGTTCTAGTTCCGTGAAACATCTCGTAAACTATCCCTGAAACGAGATGTTGTGCTGTGTGCATCCGCATGTGGGCATGTCTACGTTGCCAATCGATACTGCCTTCGATAGTTTGCCCGACCTGTAAATTCTCCACAGTCTCTAATCTGTGCTGAACTTCATCTCTTCCACGCACCTCGGATACTTCAGATTCTCCACCGTCCCAAGTTAATTTTCCAAGGTCCCAATTTTGACCCCCGCCAATTGGATAGAATAAGGTGCGATCTAAGATTACCTTGTCTTCCTCAATTGCTTGGACTGTTGCTGAAAATTCTGTCTCATAGCAAGCCTCTATGGAGTCCATCCACAGTTTCTCAGTAACC
>DAWL01000040.1:0-4277 GCA_002505935.1 Euryarchaeota archaeon UBA226
TATCTCTGAACTGGCTGAGACAATGGCTGGACAAATGGGTGCCGAAGTTCGATTGTGGGCAGATGAGCGCGATGAATTGTGGGGAGTTGTTCAAGCCATGCATCTACAAAACCGAATCGAATATCAACCAATGGTCAGTATTGAAGAAATTCTAGGTGAAGCCATCAGTAATGCTTCATTCTAATCAGAGATATTCTGTCCAGGTTTCATCTGCATTCTGGTACCAGTTTACACCGTCGTTATCTCGATACCAATTGGTGCCATGTTCATCCATCGGCAGGTACTCTCCTCCCGGGAGTTGTTGCCATGATTGAACGGTACGCGGGTGCTGCTCAACTTGCTCAACTTCCGCCTCCAATCCCATTTGATTCTCAAAGGATGAAGTTTGGTCCATCGACTCAACCATCTCTTCAGATTCAGCAGAGCCTCGGTTTGGCCTCTTCTTTGGCTTAGCTCCAGACTTTAGCAAATTGATGACCACAAATATCAGAACAAGAACGATGACCCCTCCTGAGCCGGCTGCAACGTAAAGGAAGGTGTTAGACTCTCCACTGGATGTAGCCTCGATGATTTCATCTTCCTCATCGTCTGGAAGAACAAAACCTAGCATGTCAGCAGGGCAACCTGGATATTCACCAGCAAATCCAGAATGAAGTGGGCATTCGTCAACCTTCTGCGCATTCAAGAACCACTGACCTGGCCAGCTGTTATTGCGAGTATCATTCCACAATTCATTAGCCCAATTATCACCGAAGCCGTCCCCGTCGCTATCATTCCATTGACTCGGGGTTGTTGGGAAGGCATCTGCACCGTCAGCAACCTTCCATGTTGGACCTCCAAAGGAGCCGCTATCGCTGTAACCATCTCCGTCACTATCAGGGCAGCCCATTCTATCGTACATCGAATAGCCCTTGAAACCAGGGCACATATCGCCATTGTTTCCAAATGGATCATCGCCATAACCGTCCTCATCATCATCTATCCATTGGGTCGGGTCATCGGGAATGGCGTCTGCACCGTCTTCGGGTAACCAATTCTCATCAGGATCGGAATACCCGTCCAAGTCGCTATCGGTACAACCAAATCTGTCAATGCTGGATGTTCCCGCTACCAAAGGACAACTATCTGGATTTGTTGCTGGTGCTGGATTATCCCCATAGCCATCTTGGTCTCCATCCTCCCATTGACTAGGATCTTGAGGGAATGCATCAGCAGTATCTCCCCAACCATCTTCATCGAAATCGGGACAACCTCTCAATCCTCCAAGGTAGGCACTTCCCTGAACCTTAGGACAATCATCCTCGATATCCAAGTAATCATCGTTGTCATCATTATCGTCTTCGCCATCATCCCTACAGCCATCATTATCGACATCTGTTGTTCCGTCACGAGTCCAATTCAATTCACCTGTTTTGCAGGAATCGAATTGATTGATTAATCCATCATCATCGTTATCCGAATCCTCAGAATCATTTCTGCACCCGTCACCATCTAGATCTGTTTCAGGACCCGAAGTCCATCCCGTCTCTCCCGAAGGGCATAGGTCATCCACATCTAGTAGACCGTCATTATCATCATCATAATCTTCGACGTCATCCTTACAACCGTCTCCGTCATTGTCGTTCTGAGAATCCGAGACCCAACCCGTACTATTCAGCGGGCAATCATCTACATCATCGTTGATGAAGTCCCCATCATCATCCAAATCACAGACATCGCCGAAGGAATCTCCATCCCAATTCTCCTGCCCATTGTTCACCATAGTAGGACAATTGTCATCGTCATCCAATATCAGGTCATCATCGTCATCTAGATCTTCATCACTGTCGCGGCAACCATCTCCATCCATATCCGTGTCGTTGTTCGAAGTCCATTCCTTCATGCCCAATGGACATGCGTCGTCAACATCCAATACGCCATCAGAATCATCGTCTAAATCTTCATCGATGTCGCGGCAACCATCTTCATCATAATCCAACGCTAAATCTGAACTATTCCAATTCAATACGCCATATTGGCAATCATCGATGGCATCGTGCTTACCATCATTATCATCATCGGTCTCACAAACATCACCTAGTTCATCCGCATCGTGATTCGCTTGGTCGCTGTTGTTGGCATGGTCGCAGTTATCGGTGAAATCGTGTACTCCATCACCATCGCTATCCCACTTGAATTTCCAGACGAAAATGTCCTCATCTGTTGCTGAATGAGGCATGTCTCCAAAATTGACTGTCCCTGAAAAGTAACCTCCTGCGATATATGAACCATCTGATAATCCCAATAGCGCGTGGGTAGTATCATCTCCAGAACCGCCCATCTTAACTGCCCAATCCCAAGTTCCATCAGTATACAATTGTGCAATAAAGAAATCACTATCACCAGTTACATTGGAAAGAAGGTATGAACCGAATTGAGCAGAACCACCAAGCCAACCACCAACCACTGGGCGATCTTGAGGATTGACCGCCAAAGCCTGAACCCTGTCATCCCTACTACTGCCAGTTACTGCCCACCAATCGTGAGTCCCATCAGCCTGCCAGCGAGATACCGCTATGTCCCAATTTCCAATGCCCTGATGTCCGCCATCTATTGCAACATCTCCAATCTGGTTTCCACCAACAACGATTCTTTGTTGACTATCAATGACCACGTTGTTGAAGTAAACGCCACAACTGGTTCCAAAACAGGTGTTGGTACCTACGGCCTTACCCCAATGGAAGGACCCCGATGTATTGTATTTGAGAAGGAATCCATTCCAATTTCCTGTAGCGGTGGAAGAGAAACTGTTCTGATGCCATCTGACTGTACCAGTATTGTATCCAACCACGTAGATGTTGTCTTGATCATCCAAGACTAATTGGAATCCTACCGATAGATCTTCTCCCACTGCAGTATATGCCCACAACCAAGGCTCTGGTGCAGTACTGTTGTACTTAGCAATGAAGAACTTTTCATTAGAAGATGGGTTTCCACCTTGGAGGATATGTGGACCAAAAACAGTATTGTTCTGATAAAATCCCGTAACGTACACATTCTCATCGGAATCAACGACGAGATCCCAACCTACATCGACATCGAAACCACCGTAATTGATTGCATATATCCAGTTACCATTGCTTCCGTTCAACTTCGCAAAATATCCATCAAAGCCGTTCGATTCAAGAGTAGTGTTTCCAAATTCCACGGTTCCATTGATGTAGCCGGTAATGTAGACATCTCCATCATCATCCAGAGCGATCCCTCTGGCTTCGTCGTATGCAATTGCAGTTCCCGTAGATTTAGCCCACAGCCAAGTTCCATTGCGATCCAATTTTGCTACGATGATATCGCCTAATCCTTTGGTCTGAACAACGATACTACCTAACCAGCAATCGACGAATACACTACCTGCAATGATGATGCTTCCATCATCGGTCTCAACCATCTCGTAGATGAAATCCCGATCCTCAGAGCCACCTGCGGCAGACCAACTAGGGTCGGCGCTACGTGCGAGGTTGGTAGACGAAAGTGCCGATTCCTGAGCCTCATTCAGTTCTATTCCATTGTCTTCATGATTCCACATTTCACGAGAAAGGATGTCATATTCCTCAGAAACTTCATTTTCCACGATGATTGGAACAGGTGGCAGAATATTCACAAGACTGCTTACGAGCAAGAAAAGGCAGACCAAAGTGACCTTGCGGCACGACTTCGCCATGACATGCCGTACAATCGCTACCTCATCAATCCACTCCTCAAAGGATAGGGCAAAATACTCACTCAAATGAATGGGGGGCGTACGATTTCAGCTTCGACTCGACCTCTTGGACTGGCTTGAACGAATACCTTGTCGCCTTCAGATACACCATCGAGATAGGCCATTCCAATTCCACAGTTACCTAGGCTAGGACTTGGGCCACCAGAAGTCATCCAACCGATTTCATCTCCGCCTTCTGAATCGGAAAATACTGCCTTACCAGGCCTCGGCAGTGGACCCTTGCCAAGATAACGCAGCCCCCACCATCGCTGAGTATCTGTCTTCATCGATTCCTCTACTCGATGTTTACCGATGAAACCGTGCTCCATATCCAAGCCGAATGGCACATTGGTCTGCCAAGAATCTCTGTCGAGAAATCCTTCAGGTAATGCTGAATCTTCTGAATCCAGTTGAGGCCAAATAAAATCCTGTCCTGAAAGTAAGTATCCCTTCTCCAGCCTCAAAGTATCTCTAGCACCCAATCCTACGGGAACAAGACCGTGACTCGCGCCTTTGTCCAACAGAGTTCTCCACAATC
>DAWL01000040.1:4595-4829 GCA_002505935.1 Euryarchaeota archaeon UBA226
TGGTGCTTCTTCATTCAGAATAAAAATCTCAAAACCTCTCTCTCCTGTGTAACCCGTTCCTTGAATCCAACCCTTGATTCCCATCTCATTGTCCTCAATCGCTTGTGCTCTGAAAGGTGCAACCACATTCTTGTCTCCGAGCACTTCGCTGAGAATCGCTTCTGAGGCGGGACCCTGTAGTGCAAAGATGGAAGTTGCATCGGATAGATCTTCGAGAGTGATTACGCCAGATTC
>DAWL01000164.1:0-137 GCA_002505935.1 Euryarchaeota archaeon UBA226
CAGTGGTGAATTCTGACAATTCAGTGGGAATATCAATGCCTTCTACCGGAGAATTAAGAGACAAGCCTAGATCCTTCTTCTGCTTCCATACCATGCTGTTGAACTCGATGACTTGAGCGGTCTTGGAACATAGTTCT
>DAWL01000164.1:503-17875 GCA_002505935.1 Euryarchaeota archaeon UBA226
GCACTGCCTCCATACAAAGAGGTAGTAATGTGATGTGAGAAAAATGGACATATCGGAGAGAATGCTGCCATGAAATCTCTTACTATACGATGAATAGTCCAAGAAGCAGCAGAATCACCATCGTAAAGGCGAGATTTGGCCATCTCTAACCAGTGACTCGGAAGGATTCCAGTTCCGAAATTCTTGAGAGACTGAGTTGCGGTGTAGATGTCTAAGTCAGCCCATGCTTGGCAAACCTGAGCCATAGTTTCTGAGAACTCAGAAAGAATCCAACGGTCTTCAACATTCAAATTCGAAGGAACAGAATCAAGATCATCAGGCACATCGAATTGACTGGCAAATCTAGAGACATTGAACAGTTTGGTCAGTACACCGAAATACTTCTTCTCAATCTCTTCAGGATTGATATGGAAATCATCTCCAACTTGAGCATCACAAGCCTTCCATAAACGAAAACACTCGCTTCCTATCTTATTTGCTCTCAATTGAACCTGTTTGCCATCTGGACCCTTGACCTTCCATGAGCCAGTTCGTCCACCAGCACCACATTCCAATACTGAATCCGCATCTATTCCATTGCCCAAGGACTTGCTCATCTTCCGCCCCCATGGGTCCATACCTAGACCATCTATCCAGACATTGGCAAAACCTGGCTTGTCAAGGACCAAGGTGCTCTTGAGAAGAGTATAGTATAACCAAGTCCTAACAATTTCCTTGCCCTGTGGACGCAATCCGGTGGGGAAGGCTCTCTCGAAGACCTCAGGCTGATTCAGATAACCGCTGACAAAGAGGTTGGAATTGGAAGAATCCATCCAAGTATCGAACACCTTGTGCTCACCCTCGACCTTGCCCAATTGATCTTTCATATTCTCCCATTCACCGAGTAACTCCCTAGATTCTCGATCTAGAACATGACTGCCACTCGGCGGATCCTGATGCCAAGGTTGCACATATGTGCCAGCAGGGGGAACGACAACGAAATCTCCACTTTCACTATACCAAATTGGAATCTCGGTATGATACCAACGTCTGCGGCTTATCGGCCAATCTATACTGATATTCTCCATCCAATCCAATAGGAATTGCTTGTTTCTAGGTGGTACGAAATTAATCTCCTCGATATGTTCTGCCATCCTGTCTTGAATATGCGTCTGTCTTACATACCACTCCTTGAGGAGGATTATCTCAACAGGATTCTTGCCTCGTTCACTAACCGGAACCTCTTGTTCCTTTTCGATGATTTGAGAGATTGTACCTTGAGCCTCAAGATACTCGATTACATGATCTCTGGCCTCGGAGACCTTCATTCCTTTGAGAGGCCCCGAGATATCGGTCATCGCCCCATCAAGGTCGATCGCTTGGAATGGTTTCAGACCAAGTTCTCTGAATATTGCCACATCGTTCTGGTCACCAAACGAACAAACCATCAGCACACCACTGCCGAATTCCGATTTAACGGAGGGATGCGTTTGAATCTCAACATATGATTCTCGGCCTTCAACAGGAACAGGTAGATTGATTCTCTTACCGACCAGATGCCTGTACCTCTCATCTTCTGGATGCACAACTACAATTCCACATGCGCATATCAACTCGGGTCTGGTAGTGGAGATTACCACCTCTTCACCATCCTCTGTCTTCCAAATGACATCAACCAATCTAGTCATACGATTCAATCGTTCGACCTCAGCGTCAGCAATGGTGGTTTTTTCAACTGGATCGTAGATATTAGGCCGCAAATCTTCAATGATTTCTCCACGCTTAAACAGGTCGACAAAGATCGCTTGAGTAACGGCTCTGTAATCATCTGCGTCCGTAAGATACTCTTTGGCAAAATCACAAGACAATCCTACTCTAGCTGCAGTATTGCGCATGGCTTGAGTAAAATCTTCGATAGTTTCTCTGCACAATTCTATGAAATCCCCACGCTCCCAAGTGCGCATTTTCCGACCATGCTTCTTCTCGACAGTGAATTCAATGTTGATTCCATTGCGGTCCACTCCCCATGGGAAATAGACTTCCTTGCCAAGTAAACGCTGGGAGCGGGCAATAACATCAATCATTGAATATTGAGCAACAGCACCGATATGCCAAGTGCCACTTGGATATGGTGGAGGGGTGTCGATTACGAATACCTCACGGCTGCTATCAGGTTTGAAACCGTAACGAGTATCATACCCTTCAGAGTAGTGTTCTTCCTGTATTCTCTTCTCAAGATCAACTGACCATCTTTTCTCTTTCAGGCGGGGTTCAGGCATTCTGCTCACTCCCGGGCCCCAGTCCAGTCAACGGAGTGGGTCCGACCCGGTGCTAAAGAGGGATGGCTATGAACCCGCCGATAGCACATAGTGCAAGAAAGAAGGCGTAAAGGATGAACTGACATCCTCATGTGTTTAAGTCAAGGCGCTTGACGCAGAGGCGGGCTTGACCATGTCTGAGGGCGCTGGAGATGAGACCGCTGAGAAGAAGGCGGACAGGCTCAGTGCCAAAGAACGGCTGCAAAATATACTACGGCACAGCCGTGAACGGGCGGGTGCTGTTGGAAACAAAATGGCAGGGAGAGTCAAGGGTTTTGATCCTAAGGCCGCAGGTAAGGCTGTACTCTCCGCACCTGATGCACTGAAGAGAGAATATCGCCGCAGAGGTACTTCGGGAGTTATTACTAAATTTCCAGCCTTCACGATTGCAGTCTTTCTCTTTGCCACGCTATTCTTCGTCTACCATAGTGGATTTATGGACATCAACGAGACTGACCCCATGCCCTGGCAAGTCAAAGAAGGGCCCAGTCTGAATGTCAATGGTAGTTTAGACGTCTATCTCCCAGAAGGGGACCCTGTTGCAGCAGCAATCAAAGAAGTGCAAGAAGACTGGTCTACTAATGTGATGATCATCTATGTGGAATTGAAGGGTTCTTCGAACAATATTACTGACAGAGCCATTATGTTGGAGATGGACCGTTTAGAGAAGACAGTCAACTACCGATTATCAGACCCATCTGATGATGTTGATTACATCCTCTCCCTCTCTACTGTTGTCAAAGAAACTAATTCAAGCGCCCCGCGAGTAATGAAAGCCTTCATTGAAGAGGCTGGAGAACTTGGCTGCCAGAGTCAAGATCAAGATTGTTTCACCAGAGATAGTGCTGCATCTCTTTCTGAACAAGTCGATGATTGGGAATGGTTGCTAGGCGAATACAGCATCCCCAACCAAGATAGAATAAATCAAATCGTTGACCAAATGTATGATTGTTACGAAGATTCTGATGGCAAGGAAAAATGTGAACCAACTCCTGGTCTCAACAAACTAGCGCGCAACACAGATGACGACCCAAATCTCGACAGAGCAGTGATTATCGTTGCAGTAAACGAAAGTCAACCAACCAACGTTTTGATCGAGAAATACCGAGGAATCATCAACGAATTAGCCAATGAAGAGAGACCTTGTGACCCAGATGACCCAGGGGGCAGACAGTGTACATGGAAAGACAGGGGACTACAAATGTCCTTGACTGGGCCTGTCCCTATTACCAATGCAGTTACTGAATTCTCTTTCAAATTATTTTGGCAAATCTTTCCCATCGCTTGCCTTTTGGTATCGTTAGGACTTTTTGTTTTCCACTCCGACCTACTTCAGACGGGATCAATACGACCACTTCAAGGATTCAAGGTCATTGTAATTGCTGGACTACCTACTCTATGTGCAGTATTTTGGACTCTAGGTATGATTGGTTGGTTAGGTTATGAAGTTTCGATGACGGTAATTATCGTAGGTCCGATTCTTCTCGCACTTGGAGTTTCATATGGGTTACACATTACAAATCGATACGCGGAAGAGAGCGGGGACCGTCACGAAAAAATGCGGATAGCTTTCTCATCCACTGGTAAAGCGGTTTTCCTTTCTGCAGTTACTACTGTTATTGGATTCATTTCACTGACTTTCACCCCTATGGCACCTATAGCAACAGTAGGCTGGGCTCTATCTGGAGGAATAGTCATAGTCTACATATTGACCATGGTCATGGTGCCAAATCTGACCATTTTGCTGGACCTCAAAAAGGCCAAACATCCACCTCTAGCAGTATTCGATGCAGCAGTCAATGTACCGATTAAGTGGAACATTCCAGTGCTTGCCATTTTCGTTGCACTAATCGCAGTTTCTGGGACATGGGGGATGGAGAATGTCGAGGAAAATATCGACCTCCTTGGAATGGCGCCAGAGGATGAGCCTTCAGTTCAAAAAATGAAACAATACAGTTCCGAATTCGAGGCGGGGCAAATCGGTATGCTCTTGGTCGATGGATACATCAAAGGGGATTCCGATGATAATATTGCTGAAAATGACGACCCATTCAAAAATCTGCAAGGAATAAACAACCTCTCAACAAAACTCAACCTCGTTGAACATACAACTGCAGTGAGCATTGTTTTCCTGATGAAATCGGTGGGCGTATCGGTAAATATTTCAGGAACCGATCTTGCTGTTCCCTGTAATCTTCTGCCTGAAGGAATCGATGACCTCTGTCTCTTAATTTTCGACAATGAATTCGATGATGATTTGACATTTTGGCGCTTGCTTGAGGAGATTGATCGAAATCCAGCGCTGACCGAGAACAGCCAGAAAAGGCAGCAAATTTTCCTGCTGAACGTATTCTATAACAGCTTAACAGATGAAACTAGATATCTCTTCACAGAGCCCACATATTCTCGTTCATTGGTCTACATTGACATGCCTTTCCTACCAGTTAAAGAAACTGAAACCTCTGTCAGTTCAATCAACGAACATGCCTCAATGACTTATGCTGAAGGAAATGTTCGAAGTGGTGAATTGACTGGTGTGGCCGCTGTTTCAATTGCGGTCAACAGTCTAATCGTAGAATCTCAATGGTCATCCTTAGCCTTCGCAGTTATCCTCACACTCATAACTCTTGGAATTGTTTTCAAGGACCTTAGATTCGCTACTTGGACAACATTACCAGTTGTTTCAACTGTTGCACTACAATGGTTGGTAATGGCTCGAATGGATGTTTCACTCTCTTTGGTTACTGTAATGATCGGTTCAATTCTAGTAGGAGTTGGGGTCGATTTCTCCATACACATAGCCAACCGTATACGCGAATTAGGAGGAGGTATTGAGGCCATACGGACTTCTACCGTATCAACCGGAATGTCATTGTTTGAAGCCGCAACTGTTACGACACTCGGAATGGTTACGGCATACCTAATTCCCATCCCAGAAATCAAACCTTTCGTTACTGTAGTAATCATCTTGCTGTGGATTGCCGCAGCCAGTGCCTTGGTACTACTTCCCGCAATCTTCGTCACACTACACAAGTATGGTCTTGGCACCTCTGGTGGGGCAGAAGCTATGATGCGTAAACTTGGGCTGAAAGGCGCAAGTGATTCAGAAAATGATGATGCCAGCATGGATGCTGTAATGCTATCAAGTCAAGGAAATGAAGACGCATGGTAAGACCGTTTGATTGATGGCCGGTCACCTCTTGGCCCCACCATGGTCAATCATTGGCTAATGAAGAGCGAGCCTGATGCCTACTCTTGGCAGCAACTATTGGAAGATGGACACACTCATTGGGACGGTGTACGAAATTATCAGGCTAGAAATATCATGCGAGATGATATGAAGATTGGAGATAAAGTATTGTTTTACCATTCCAATTGCAAACCTCCACATGTTGCAGGAATTGCAAAAGTGTGCAAGGAGGGCTATCCTGATTTCACATCTTGGGACCCTGATTCCAAATATCATGATGAAAAATCCAATCCTGATAACCCACGTTGGTTCATGGTTGATATCGAGGTTGTGCGTGATTTGAACATAGTACCACTTCCTGAAATGAAAGAGAATCCCTTGTTAGAAGGCATGCCACTGCTGGCAAAGGGACAGCGACTCTCTGTTCAACCCGTTAGTCCCGAACACTTCAGAGAAGTCTGCAGGATGGGCGGATTGGAGGTCGATGAGCATGAGTGAAGAGCCGATTCCGGTATCACAGAGAGCTGCTCAAATCGAGTATGCCATCAGGGACGTTGTGGTTCCAGCCACCGCTTTAGAAGCACAAGGACATAGTATTCTCAAACTGAACATTGGAGACCCGATTGCCTATCCAGGTCTGCCTACTCCAACTCACATGGTAGAGGCTTTTCAGAATGCCTTGGGACAAGGAAAGAATGGATATTCTCCATCTTATGGGCTCGAAGAACTAAGACAAGCAATTGCAGAAGATGAAAGCAGTAAAGGCTGGCAATGCGACAAAAATTCAGTTTACGTATGCCACGGAGTCACCGAAGCTTTACAGATAATCTTCGCAGCCACATTAGAGGCAGGAAACAAGATACTAGCGCCTGGACCACACTACCCTCCTTACATGGCATATCCGCAAATGTACGGAGCAACAACCGTAGAGTATCGCCTCGATGCTGATGATGGTTGGAAAGTAGACCTCGAAGACATTGAAGCAAAGATGGATGATGATGTTAGATTGTTAGTAATGATTAACCCAAACAACCCCACAGGAAATGTTGCTGGTTCCGAGGAAATAGATAAGGTGCTTGAAATCGCATCAAGATGGCCAAATTGCATGGTCATCGCTGACGAGATATACGATGGATTGGATTTCAGTGGTAGGCAAGTGAGTATTGCTAGTCGAAGTGAAAAGGTTCCAGTATTCACCCTGAATGGTGTCAGCAAAGTGTACTATGCACCTGGTTGGCGTATCGGCTACCTTGCTATTCATGACCCTGCGGATAGGATGGCCAATGTCAAAGATGGAATTGAAAGAATTCTACGCAGCAGATTGTGCGCATCAACCCCCGCCCAGATGGGATATTTAGCGGGATTGACCGAAGATCGTTCATGGATGTCGAAACATAGCGAAAAAGTACAGGCTCAAAGGGACCTGTGTATCGAACGAATAGCGCAGATAGATGGACTTGAGGTTCAAGCACCGGGAGGAGCGTTCTACATGTTCGTTAGATTGACCGATGAAAAATGGGCATCGGATGACAAGGCATTTGTCCTTGAACTATTGCATGAGGAGCATGTATTGGTAGTACATGGCAGCGGTTTCTCAAGTGAATTGGGCAAGGGTCACTTCCGTTTGGTCTATCTTGCTGATTTGGACATATTGAATACGGCCTTTGACAGAATTGAGGCATTTTTGAAACGACACAGAATGTGATTTCACCATAGTATGCAACCATGACTTTGATGTGGAGGCAGTATTTCGCAATACCATGGACAGGCGCAAGCCAACATCGGCGGGTTATCGAACACTGCTGCTAATTTTGCTGTCTGCCTTGGTAGTTTTGACCTCACATGGAGTTTCTGCTCAAGATGGTGGGAATGAAACCGCTGTAGAAGACGATGGCAATGCAAAGGTGGTGGATGGCGGGGCGTTGAAATTTGAGCACCTGTATCCTCTATTCCTGATGTTGATACTGGCATTTTTAGTCTGGCGATACATGGTCCCGAGTGCATTGTCATCACTGCAGGTAGCATTTGAAATCGATGATGGATTAATGGAAGTTCACAGATTAACAAAAAGCAGGGTGGACGCTAGAGAATTATTGCGGCTTCCCAAAGTGGGTTTTGGCATATTGGCTTACATGATGGCTATCTCTGGAGTATTACTGTTAATTGCGGAACTTATTTTCAACCCCTCAATCTATCTGGAAATGAATGTCTTGGTTATGGCTGGGCTGATTCTCATCCCGGTCATATTCTCCCCTCTAGTAACGTTAAATGCGCAATTGGAGCAATTACGGGGAAATTCAACAAAGAAGAAAAGCCCATTATCTGCGTTGATTAAGAGATTATTGACTCTATCAGCCCTAGTTGCTGCAACTGGAGCGGTGCTTTGGTACAGTATTCAATTGCATGGCATCATTACTCCATTGTGGTTCAGTTATGCACTGCTAGTATTCATGGGGCCAACGATTCTTGCATATGGAAGAATTATGGGCGCTTCATGGAACATGCTAATGTTATCTAAAGCTCGAACCTTACTAAAGAAACAGACTCCTATCGACCCAGATCCACCAACTCTGATGAAACAGGTTGGTGCAATCATCCTTTTGCTATTCTTGCTGACGATGCCCTTGGCTGCGATGAATGGTATCATTACAGTTCTATACGTAATGCTGGACGAGCCAGCCAATTCTGAAGAAATACTCAATTACGGAGGTTTGCTTGGCCATTCCCTTTACCAATGGGCCATACAAGATGGTGCTGTTCAAGAAGTTCTACGTCAATGGGTGGATGTCAAGGACATGGCAGGATTCCTTGCGGTTTACCTTTCATTGAACGTAGCGATTGTTGGACTTGCGTTTATTTTTGAATTGACAGGAAACCTGTTCCTCGGAGGACAGACATTTGGTGGTATTGGAGGAGTTTTGCTTGCCTCGCCTAGAGAGATTCGTTCAGAAGAGCCATCTCAAGCCAAATTGCTGTATTTTGCATTCGCCGGATTCAGCGGATATACAGTTATGTTGCTGATAATGATATGTTACAAAGAATTCAGCCACTTCATGCCATTCACAGGATGGATGAATGAACAAGGATTTGGTGAAGATATTATTCTGCAAGGGACTTGGCTCTTCATTGCAGTAGGTCAAGTCATCTTCTTGCTTACTTGGATCCTAAGCATTGTCAGATTCACTCCACTTAAGAGATTGCGATTCGATTTGAATCCGGATGAAAGGAGAGAGGGAGCCATCAAGTCTGGCGGAGGTAGTCAATTGACAGACTATGTTGACAAAGCGGCTAATCGAGAGGATATTGATGCGCTCAGGAGATTCCAAAGAGAGAAGGTAAAGGGCATAGATGAATCGATTGTACGATTAGAAAAATTACGTGCTTCAATGTTGGAACATGCCATTAGAGGACTTTGGCCGAAGGCCTTGGAAGAAGCGCGTAAAGTACTTGCTGTTCTAGGTGGAGATGATGATGAGGCTAGAATGATTATGGCCGTTGGACATATGGCCTGTAGACGTTTGGATGCTGCAAGAGAAGCACTACACGGATTAGAACAAGAAGATGGCTATGACGAGCCTGAATTAATCGGTTTCCTACTAGAATGGATGGACCCTTGGAATGGGAAAGTATCAGAAGACGATATTTGGGATTGGGAGAACAATCCTTGCATAGACCATGTTAAATTCCTCAATGAACGGTTCAGAACATGGTCTGCGGATATAGATGAGATGAATTCACATACTGACAACTTGACTGCTGTTGGAGACCTTGGTAGCATTGCAATGCTTAGAGCACAGAATCGTTCCGAAGAAGCGCTAGATATCGCTGTCGAGTTAATCAAGAGAGACCCCCTATTCCCAAGAGCGCGTATCGCAGCAGCCCTATGCCTACTAGATCTGAATGATTGGCATGGTGCCCGAGACATAACTGTGGAATTGTTGGAAAGCGACGCTCTAGACCCTAGAGTACACGCCTTGGCCCTTACCATGGGGATGCTCAACAAAGATATTGACGAAATGGAAGTGCGTTTGATCGATGGCGATCGCAATGAAGGTCGACGCTGGATTGAAGCATCTCCATGTAATCCTACTGCAGCGCTTCTAGTCAAAGGAGGCGTTGATGAGGCAATCAATGCAAATGTCTTCATCGCTGCATCAGAAGCGGTGAAGAACCGCATCACTCCCAGATACCGCGCCAGCAGACTCTGGGTAGCATTCAATTGGCTTGTATTGATGCCTACGTGGGCAGTCATTGGAATCTTCGCTGCAGAGGAAGTTGGCACCCAAGTGGGAATGGGTATTGGAATAAGCCTAGCCGCCTTGCATCTTTTCAGTATTAGATTCCGAAGTAATGCTAGAAAAGAAATCAAATTCAGAGACCAAAAAGGCATGATTAGTTACGCTAGACGCCTGCGAAGAGGTGGAGCTAAATTGACTGAAGATAATATCCCTGTAGCAAATCACTTGTTGTTGAATGGATTACTTGTTTCAGTCAATGGAAATGTATTCGACATCGGCTATCCTGCTTGGTTATTTGATCGCTTCGACATAGAAAAAGAAAAGGTAGTAAAAGGCCGCCTGAACAAAGTTGCAAAGCGAATGCGCAAGGGTGAGAAACCGCGCTATCAGCGATTAGGAAAGGGCTGGTGGGTGAAACACGAAAGAGAGCGCGGCAGAGACCTACCAGTTCTCGAAGAAATCATCGGCCCACCTGCATATAGAGGTAGAAACCAACACATTGCCATGAAGAAATCTGGAGTTTCATCATTAGCAGGAAGCATGTCAAGAGCGGGTAACCAACGCAGGCCTTTGTCGCGTGATGAGATGAGAACTAGGAGCGTCCCACATAACACACGAAGGTCAGAACGACAACCTGTTCAACGCAGACAACAACAAGGTGGCGGAAGTCTTTCAGACGGCGGGATGGACTTCAGGTGAATTGTGTGAAAGGTGGGGTATCGTAAGCTCCCCTTCCATTGTCCCAACAGTACTGAACCTTGTTGAATTCACTCTTTAGGTTCCGCGCACGTTCTCTAACCTCAGCATCCATACCTCCAGCGGCAGCCAAATGAATCATCTCAGCAACTTCATCCATCTGTGACTCCTTCATTCCAATACGAGTCATTTCAGGCGTACCTAATCTGATTCCGCTAGGATTGATCGCAGAAGTATCGCCTGGGAGCATATTCTTGTTCATCACGAGCCCACAGGACTCAGCCCTAAGACTGACATCTGCACCTCCTCCAAATTCCCTGACATCGACTAAAATGGTGTGACTTTCGGTAAATCCGTGCCCTGAAGCCATAACTTGCATTCCTCGAGACCACAATCCTTCAGCAAGGGCTTTCGCATTCTTGATTGTCTGAACTGCATAATCCTGCTGAAACTCCAAGGCTTCTGCTAGTGAAACACCCAATGCGGCAACTTTGTGAAGATGGTGGTTTGAATGTACCCCGGGGAAAACTGCACTTCTAATGGCCCTATGTAGCATCTTATCGTTAGCGAGACGGCGATCTTCATTCGCCAGAATAATTCCATGTTGTGGGCCAGGAAAAGTCTTGTGAGTAGAAGCGCATACCAAATCAACTCCATCTCCAAGTGGATCTTGGAAACATCCCCCTGCAATCAGTCCCAGAACATGAGCCGCGTCGTACATGATAGTTGCATCCACCTCTCTAGCAGCCTCTACAATTTCAGAGACATTGGAAGGGAACAGGTATACAGATTGACCGATATAACAGACATCAGGGTTTTCCCGTCTTATCATTTCGATAGCCAGTTCAGTATCTACCGACATAGTTTCTGGAATTGAGGGGTAGGTCATAGTATTGAGACCTCGCAAACCTGCAGCACCAAATCTCTGAGTTGAGATATGAGCACCTGCAGCAAGTTCGGGTGCCATCATCACCTCACCGGGCTGTGCGATGGCAAATAAAGCAGAGATATTTGCCGAAGTTCCAGATATCGGACGAACGTCTGCAAAGGGAGCAGAGAACAGACGTTTTGCCAACGACTCTACATGTTCCTCTATGGGATCATAATCTGCATTTCCTTCATAGTACCTGGCACCAGGTAATCCCTCAGCATATCGATTATGAAGATCTGTTGCGAACATTTCAGCAGCCAAGGGGCTGACTAGATTCTCGCTGGCTATCAAGGGGATACTACTAGCGAATCTCTGATGGTGTCTTTTGACTTGAGAATGCAACCAATTGACTGATTCAGCAGGGTCAGCATCATTGGAAGGTGATGCGAATGGTTCTGGGAAGGAATTGTCTTCCATGATTAATGCCTGTTTTGCCGGTGTATGAGCATAGTGGTGCAGCCAGCAGAAAGTAAGAAGGGTCTTATGCAAGACTTGGTCAGTCTGATTCATGCCTATCGTTGACTCACCAGATTCACGCGTGGATGCGGAAATGAGTCGGGTTCTCAAAGAGCGATTTCTATGCTCACAAGGCCTTGTTCTCGATAGTGAACTAGACAATCATCCGCATATGATTATTGCAGTACAACATCTACTAAACTGGTTTAGCAATTTGGAAGAACTCGCTCAACAGCCGCTCGGTAGAAGGTTAGCACACGCATCAGCAGACCATGAAACTTGGAGACAAATGCGACGTCAACCAGGTGTCCCAAAGGGCTTGTTCAGCAGACGAAAGAGAATACCTTGGTTACAAGCTGACTGGACAATTCGCGGAATTGGAAAACTGTCAGAATTAGACGGTGAAAAACTTCAGGTGGATGACCAAGTTCAGAGTGCCATAGCAGGGGGTCAAGCTGCTGGGGCTTGGGAAGTCCTACAAGGGTCACGTTTTCGATTTCGTTGGGAGCAACAAGATTCCTTGAAAACAAATATTGTTGTAGAACGTGATAATCGACCTGCCCAACCTCCAAGATCAACCCATTCTTCATGGAGCAAAGTTCCTGAGCAGGCAGAATCAGGGTTTGCAAATGTGGAGATGAATAAATCGGGGTGGGAGATTGATGGCCTGCGAAGTTTCTTGCTTGGAAGAGACCTCCTATTGCGGTTGGAGACAGAAATGATCCCACATATCACAGTATATTTTGACGATGGTCTGTATCAATTTGATGAACTAGATGAGGACATGGCAAGGATGTGGAACCTGATGGCCCGTTCTGAACAAAAAGCGTTCTATGAACAAGGAGAACATATCATGGTCGCTGAATTAGAACATTGGCGCGGCATCATAAAGAGATTCTTCAGTAGAATGGGTCTTGGAGAAGTGGAATCTATCGACGAAATCGATTCGCATGGAGGCATAGAAATACACTTCCAAAATCTGTTTCATCCTGCCCTGATGTGTGGCAGATTGATGGGCTGTTGGCAACGCGCTTACGGGCGCCACCCTCGCTGTAATTGGAAATTTGAAAATGGTGTTCACATTGTTCAACTGCGCTCAAGGCACGAATTAGCATGAAACCCCATCGAATTGTAAAAATACGTTGTACTGCGAGCAAATTCGTGGTGCTCATACACCCACAGGGTTTATTGATGGGACGGGGCTCGGGGGAAACACTGTTTCATGACTACGTCATGATGGAGGAATGAAGATGAGCCTATCTCACAACCAGATGGCCTACGCTGCCATATTGTCAACAATGATGTTCGGAGCCATTTTCGTTGGTGTCAGCGGATATATGCAGAACGAGAACAGTTTTGAAAATCAAGGTCAAGATACTCTTGATCCCGGTGATGAAGCGATTTCGAAATATGAAGACAATGATGGGGATGGATTAGCAGATTCAATGGAGTTGAGTACATATGGAACGGACCCCACGAAAAAAGATACAGATGGGGACGGGCTTGAAGATGGATGGGAATTAGCTCATGGATTGAATCCACTAGATGACGGCGAAGGTGATGATGAAGACCCTGATAATGCCGAAACCACTCCTGATAGTGAGGCAGATGTTAGTGAAGGAGACCCGTGGCCTGACGTCGATGATGGGCCCCGTGGAGACCCTGACAAGGATGGATTGACAAATACTGAAGAGGCTGCACTAGGGACAGATCCACGCAAGCCGGATACAGATGACGACGGTCTGAATGATCGATGGGAAGCGAGCCACACCACCACTAAGAACTGGAATGGCGAGAATATTACAATGTTTGATCCACTAGATGGAAACTGGAACTGTTCGATGATCACCGATGATGCAACGCGCCTTCAGGTCATCATTCCGCGTTTTGAAGACGTAGATGGCCGCGCCGAGAGTTTTGATGACATGCACGTCAACGGTTACGTTAGTTGTGATGCAATCGATGACACTGATTCAGATGGACTTCTGAATTACGAAGAGGAAAGATGGGGGACAAATCCAAATTCGCAAGATAGCGATGGAGACCTTCTCTCCGACACTGTTGAAGTAGGGTTCAACAAGAATGCAGCTGGTAAGGTCAAACTGACTACTCATTGTGGAGATTCGTTGTTGAATCCAATCTACAAATTGCCTCCCTTCCATGCAGCCAGCGGTGAAGATGAACTCTCATGGTTCCTGCAAGATATGGATGATGACGGCATGATGAATGGACCGAGTGATTGGGACACAGATGGAGATGGTATGCCGGATGGTTTCGAACACTGTTACGGAGATTTGTCTGAACATCCTTTGGCAGGAGCGGGAGCTGACCCTGGCCACGTATTGAACCCCGCCAACAGTACAGATTCATACGGAGATTGGGACGAAGATGAATTGTCTAATCTGATGGAATACAAGGTTGCTGACACATTCGGTGCCGACAATTACACCAGCCCTTGGCTCAAAGATACAGATGGTGATGAAATGCCAGATGGTTGGGAAGCAGAGAATGGCCTGCACCCAAGGGATGGAAGCAATGCTGACGAAGATCCCGATCGAGATGGCTGGGATGCCGATGGTGATGGTGGAGTCTATTACGAAGAATTGGAAAATAGTGCAACCGTCAAAGTGATTCACTTTGAAATTGGAGACTACGTCAAAGCCAATGAAACAGTAATGACTGTCCAAATCACCCTTCCCGGTGGAATAACACAGCAGGTTCCTTTGCCATCCCCTGTTAACGGATACGTATACGAGATGGGAGAAAATGTCACTATCAATCACCGCTTCACTTCCAGAACCAAATTGTTGATGACAGTGGTTGAAGAACATGAGCAATTCACTAACATCATGGAATACAATGCTAGGGATATGATCTATACCGGTGGTCGTTCAACCAATCCACTAGTCAGTGATACCGATGGCGATGGGCTATTAGACGGAATAGAAGTCATGGGTTGGGAAATCTTAGTCGTTAACAAGGGAACCAATACTGTGCATGTAGTCAGCAATCCTGGCAAGTGGGACTCTGATGAAGATGGGCTGTCTGATTTCAGAGAGTTCTCAGAGATTTGTGAGCGCGGTGGCAATGCTACTAACCCAGATACTGATGGTGATGGACTTGGCGATTACGATGAAGCCGTGAATGGATTTCAGTGGGAAGGTGAATCTTACTTCACCAGCCCTTGTACATTCGATACCGACAATGATGGACTGAACGATGAAGAAGAAGTGATTGAGGGCGAAGACACATACATCACCCATGCCAACAATTCGGACACTGATGACGACGGATTGAAAGATGGTTCTGAGACACTCTTTGTTCCTCGAGATTGGCAAGATAGAACGAATCCTCTGGTAAATGATACCGATGGAGACGGTATGTTGGATGGTTGGGAGATGCAGATTCTATCATTAGAGGACAATACCAATTCACATAGCCTTTGGGTGGTTGCAGAACCATGGCTGCCACCAAATTGTAACTCGATGTCACAATGTGGACTTGAAGCGGGTGGATACCTCTATCAGAACAAGAATATGGGATTCATTCTTGAAAAGAAATATGGAACTGAAGAGATGAACCTCTCTGGGTTCGCGATTCCCGATAATCCGAAATGTTCGTGTAAAGGTCGCTGGGCTCTTGACCCTTCCGCGGGTAGTCTGAAGGACGACACCTACGACATTGACAATGATACATTGTCCAACAGTGCTGAAGCACCTGACCGCTGGAACACTAACCCAATTGATGATGACTCTGACCATGACAACCTACCAGATGGATGGGAAGTCAAATACTCGCAGATGGCTCTAGAAGAGGGATTGGTAGATAATTCCACACTCTCGGCCTATGGTGCGAGAGGACTGATGGATCCTTCCCTAGCAGATAGCGATTTTGACGGTATAAATGATGGAGAAGAGGATGCTGATAACGATGGCTTGAATCGTACGGGACTGTATAATCGATATTGTCCTGATTGGGACAACCCTACTGGCTCTAATTGCCATATTGATCCGAATACGCCTGATGGTGCAAAGTTCTACGATAACCTTGAGAATTATACCAATTTTGAGGAATTGCAGAATGGTACTAACCCAATCTCGAACGATACCGACGGGGACTCATGGGAGGATGGACCCGAAGTCTATCATCAGGATCATGATGGCGATGGAATGGCAACTGGTTGGGAATACTACTTTGAATTCGATCCTTATGACCCCGTAGACAAATTGGCAGATTTCGATGGCGACGGTAAAAACAACTACTGTGAATATTACTGGAATACCAACCCGAATGACCGCACCAGTTTCCCTGGCCAAGGTCAGAGTTGTAACGATCTAGATTGATTCATTACAAGATAGTGTTCATATCACAACCAGCCTTCCATGTAGTAGTGAGGCACATGCAGACTAGGTGCATTGGTTTGACGCTGGTTCTATTCGGCGCTCTTCTTTGCCCCACATTTTCTGCATCCAATACTGACGTATACAATGCCTCATCGCAAATGGCGATGAGTGATGCTGAACTACAAGATTGGCTTCACATTATTACTCCTGCAGGTAGTTTGTTTGAGGAGAATGTGTCGCTATCAGGATACACAACTGTCGCCCCACTATCGATGACCTGGCAAATGTTTGATTCAAGATCTGAAAAGACAATCATGGATTCCGGCGTTTTGGTAAATCATACACAGGGACAGTATACTTCATTCAGCAAGGTTGCTGAAAATAGTTGGAACTGGACCATCAAGATTGATACACGGGGTTCCACATCTTGTTTGTGTATCGTAGAATTCCTAGCACTTGCAGAAGATGGCAGTAGTGCGCGAGCATTCACCACACTATTCACTCAGGAAAGTGACGGAAGCCTACCTCCTGTGGGAGTCGTGCACACACCTACTGTTCATACTGTTGATGATGAGGTTTTAGAATTCACTGGAATAATCAGCGATGATACCGGATTTGGCCTAGGCCTGTTTCTTGAAGTTCATTTGTGTATGCAAAAAGATTGCCCTCTATGGCAAAATTGGAACAGTAGTGGCATATTACCTCAGAGTGGTGCCTTGAATGCCCAAGTTACTCAATGGCATGAAGGGGGATTCTTTTCTGCCAGATTAAATCTGAGCAATGAGGGTTTTGAAGAATGGGATGATGGTATTTGGATTGGATGTATAATACCCTACGATGCTGCAGTAAACAAAGGGCAACCCATGTGGTTTCGCGTTTCTATGAATAGGGAAGCGCCCATTGCTTCGTTAATTGGCCCTTCATCTGCAAATGAAACTGAAGATGTGCTAATCGATGGTAGTGCTTCGATTGACCCCGGGTGGGAATGGCAGCACTTGCAGTATGTCTGGACGATTACCCATGCCGGACAAACTCGCATACCACACGAGTGGGAATGGCAGGGTGGAAGTATTTTGCAATTGGATACTAACTTAAGCGGTACATATGTAGTTCATCTGACAATCGTTGATATTGGTGGAAAAATGAACCAAACCAGCCATGTTGTAACCATTCATAATCGCGCCCCAATAGTAGAAGTAAAACTCGATTCAGTCGTCCTTG
>DAWL01000159.1:0-7623 GCA_002505935.1 Euryarchaeota archaeon UBA226
ACTTCCAGAGCTAATACACCGGCAAATGCTGGAACTGCAATCGCTCCTCCAATCAAACGTACCTGATCTGGCCTGAGGCGATTAGAATCTGCTGGTTTGAGACTGATTTCATGACCCACCAGATTAGCCAATGCAAGATTCCTTGCCTGCTTCATCGATTCACTGGAATCCTCCGAAATCTGAATTAGAATGCCGCCGTCATGTTCAACCTGCGCGTCAAGTATTCCTGATTGCCTCTTTAGAACCTTGGTCAACAATCGTGAATCGACATCCAAGCGCTTGCATAGGCCTGAAACCTTGACCCCACCCAATCTGAACCATTGCAAGTCTGGAGCATGACCAAGGCTGGAAAGTACGCCATTTGCTTCTGATAATGTTCCGCGAGATAGATCGACCACTAAACGTACTGTACCCTCGGTAGCAGAAACATTGCACTCGCTGACCATGTCCAATCTGTTCAATGCCTTGGTTGCCTTGAATGCACAATCTGGACAATCCATCCCAGTCAAGGGCCAAGAAACTGTGTGTGTTCCATCCACTACGAGATCAGTCAATACCTCATCTAGTGGTGCGGCCTCAAGCACCTGCTCCGGCTCAGGTTCAGGGGATTTCTCTACCTCTGCTGCAACTATTTCCTTCTCAGGTGCGTCGGAAGCCGAAAGGTCGTCAAGAAAGAGGAAGTCCTCATCTCCATCAGCGGCCATGTGCCCTCCTGAGTAGGCCTTGAACATGAACCCAACGCTACAACTCATTTGCATAACGGTTCAATATAATCTATTCATGACTAGCAACATGTTCAATTCCTTCATGTTTCCTAAGTTGAATGAAGAGGTGTCTTGAATTCCTGAGGTAGAAGAGGGAGAAAGTGAAGATGTCCTCGCTGATTCATTGAAAGATGAACAAAAGAAAGTCGTTTCTTCAGATTCTCCACCTGTAATTTCACTATCTTGGCCATTTCAACCAAAGAGACGAATCACATTAGGCATCTTGTATATTCTGTTGACTATGAGTTTACTCTCCCTAGCGGAATGGAATCCTTGGGCTAATCATAGTATGGAAGTTGAAGACTTGAAAGGTACCACAGAAGAAAGTGAATGGCAGAGTTTGATCGACGTTCCATGGACTGAAGTTCAAGATTTCAGATATGAAGATGTGAACATTACTTCGGGTTTCATGCTAGAAACCTGTCTTTACAACGAATTTGGAAACAGGATAGGTATTGAATATGCAGAAAATTTTGATTTCCAAGCTACAACTTCTGATGGAACAAATATTACGATTCATTATACAAATCGAAAAGATATCTCTCTTTCATATCCAATAGAGATCGAATTGTGCGAAAACAATATTCAAAATGCCTCTATTGTTTTACTGAAAAATGGTGATCAATACACAGTTTACTCTATGGGAATTGCTGGCCGTGAGGCAGAAATGACCCTTCCATGGGGCTGGGTGAATTGGGCATTACTAGGGCTGTTCAGTAGTTACTTGTTGTTGAAAATAATCCCTTCAGCAACAATGGTTCGGAATTCAAAATTGCGTAGATCCAACCTAGGTGCGGGAAATTATTCTGATGATGATTGGGTATTTTTCGATTCATGGGAGATGGTCTCTTCGGGAGTTGAAATGAAAAAATACAAGCAAGGCGAGATTATATCTGAACACCCAACAAAATTGCAGCCGGTCATGGAAGCAAGCATCACTCCATGGATTCTCGTCTTTGCAATCATGATTTTCATCTTGGACATTATCTTAATCGATATTTTCTCATTTGGTGGTTTGGCATTCATGGAATTCATGAATAATGACTTGCATTACGAATGGATTGGATGCTGTCTTGCCTTGTTCATTGTCACTGCAGGGCCATGGGTTCTGATTGGAAACTTGATTCACCTCAAGGAAATCATGATGTCAACCTTCGGAGCGTTCATCAAAAAACGCCGCCTTCAATCTCTGATTAACGATGTTCCAACTTCGACTGCCATCGGAGCTGCAGTTGGTAGAGTGGAAATGGCAGGGGTTGCCATTAGCAAGGCGACCGGGCCTTACAGGCATCATATCGCAGGAAAATTGGATGAGAAAGTAATTGGAATCAAGAACCCCGACAATTGGCCTGTTCTACGGGCCCTTGCAAAGACTCAAAGGAGCACTTGGGACCCAGAACATGAGTTTGAGTTCATACTACACGATGGCTCAGGTGGAATAAATGTAAGAATGCCAAGAAAGTGTTTCGAATTTGGTAAACCCACAGCCCAAGTAAAGAATGGTATCTTCTACAAACACACGCAATGGAGTATCGACGAAGGAGATCCTGTTTTCGTCATTGGTGCTGTGATTATCGGTGAGGATAATGAAGTATACATCGGAGTCGATAAGAACAGCAACTTACCATCGGCTGTATTCAAGGGAACTGAATGGACAGTAGTAGGGAAATATAGGTCAATGTTGGAATATATTCTCGCTGATATCTTATTCCTATTCTTACTGATTCATGTAGGATTGATTTTCGGGGGTGTGCTGTGATGACAAAGGACCAACTCCCTAGAATCACTGAGATTCTCAGAAATAAAATCACTCTCAAAGAGATACAAGAAGGAATCAAGATGACCTATGTGCGAAATAAATTCGCAAGGCGGCTATTCGTCATCTCTTTCTTCGTCGCCTTGTATCTCGGTCACCTGTTCGTGGTGGAAACAACGTATGAAGGGCGGGATCGGGAATATTTGGGTACTGTATTAATGATCTTGTTTCTTACGTTCTGTGCCTCATTCTTGATCTATCAGTATCTTTACAAATGCACTATAATCTTCAACAAGAAGTACATACAAGTAACAAATTGGACATTCTATCCAAGAGTACAAATCATTCGGAAATTCGACGGACATTACCTCGATTTTTATGAATACATCAAAGTCACCCATGGTAGTCACGATGGATACAGAACCGAAAATCGTTACCCAATGGTTTACATGAAATCCAAATATCATTTAGTCGAAATTCATCACCCCGATTTAGCCTATGCTGAAGAGCACAAGAAACTCATCCAAAAGTGCCTCAAAAGGACCGATAGGTGAGGTCCTTTGTTCAAGTACGCAATTTCTTGCCAGTCAATTTTCTCCAGATCATCTTGATTGGATCATAATACCGATCAACCACTCTCTCCTTGAGAGGAATAATTGCATTGTCAGTAATGTTGATTCCCGCTGGACAGACATCAGTACAACACTTGGTGATGTTACAGTAGCCGATACCAAACTCGTTCTTTACTTCTGGAATTCTATCTTCCTGGTCCATAGGGTGCATCTCAAAATTTGCTAACCTAACCATGGTTCGGGGTCCTCCAAAGTCATCGAATTTGTTGTATTCCCTAAGTACGTGGCAAGTATCTTGACAAATGAAGCACTCAATGCACATACGGAATTCCTGAGCACGCTTGGCTTCGAACTGACTAAAATTCCAATCAGGTTCCTCTGGACCCTTAATCGGTGCAACTTTTTCAGCCATCTCATAATTCCATGAAACATCAGTAACTAGGTCCTTGATGTGAGGGAAGGTCATCATTGGTCTGACTGTAATGTTGGTGCCATCAGGAGTTTCTTCAAGTAAATCACTCATTCTAGTCATGCACATCAGACGCGGTTTACCATTGATTTCAGCACTGCAAGAACCGCATTTTCCTGCCTTGCAATTCCAACGACTTGAGAGGTCTGCCTCCTGTTCATACTGAACCTTGTGGACGCAATCGAGCAGAACCATTCCTTCATCGAGTTCGATTTCGTATGGCTTGAGTTCTCCTTCTCCCCCTTCGCCTCTGAAAATCTCCATAGTGATCTTTCGCTTCATTTTCACTCCTCCTCCTCTTTCTTGGAACGATCCAATAATTTCTCCAGTTCAGCAGGAGGTTGTTCGATATCCTCCTCGCGTATCTTCACTTCACCATTCTCCATCCAAATTACAAGAGTTGTGTGACTCCACTTACCAGTATCTGGAGTTGGGAAATCTTCTCTAGTATGTCCGCCACGACTTTCAGTTCGCTTTAGAGCTGCCAAAGTGCAGGCCTTGGAAACATCGACCATGTTTTTCAAGTCCAAGGCTTGATGCCACCCGCTATTGTACAATTTTGTTGTGCCAGGAACCGCTTTTTCGGACCTTTCAGCGTATGTTTCCAATTCGTTCAATGCCTCTTCAAGTTCAGAACCATTACGAATAATTCCGACCTTTTGCTGCATCATTTCACGCAAGTCCTCGTAGATGATACCTGGATTTTCTCCGTCTTCTCTCGACAATGGTTCTAGAATTGCATCGCATGCTTCCTTCACTTGTTTTTCATCTAGAGATGGCTGTTCCATCTCCGAGGCAGCATTGGCTGCATGTTCTCCCGCCCTCTTTCCGAAAACGATGAGGTCAGATAGAGAGTTTCCTCCCAATCTATTGGCTCCATGCAGACCTGATGCTACTTCTCCAGCAGCGTAGAGACGAGGAACTGTTGTTTCCTGACTCTCGGCGTCGACTTTGACTCCACCCATAACATAGTGAGCGGTAGGTCCGACCTCCATCGGCTCCTTGGTAATGTCAACACCTGCCAATTCCATGAACTGGTGATGCATTGAAGGCAACTTTGCCTTGATCTCTTCTGCTGAACGCTGTGAAGCGATGTCAAGATAGGCTCCACCGTGAGTTGAACCGCGTCCTTCTGCAACCTCCTTGTTGATTGCCTTGGCAACAACGTCTCTAGTCAGTAATTCGGGCGGGCGTCGAACCGATGCAATTTCTCCGGCCACGACTTGACGTACCCATTCCAAGGCCTCTTCTTCGGTTTCTGCATGGTCGCCCTTGAACATCTCAGGAACGTTGTCAAACATGAAACGTTCACCTTCGGAATTTTTCAGAACTCCACCTTCACCTCGTACACCTTCTGTGACCAAAATACCACGCACACTAGGTGGCCAAACCATTCCGGTTGGATGGAATTGCACGAATTCCATATCGATGAGTTCAGCCCCCGCCCATAGAGCCAGAGCGTGTCCGTCTCCGGTGTATTCCCAAGAACCAGAACATACCGACCAGCAGCGTGTAATGCCGCCCGTGGCAAGAATTGTGGTCTTGGCGGAATAAGCATGTAGGCCACCATCTACACGATCATATGCGACACATCCGGTACAATTTCCATCAGAATCCAACAATAGATGCCTGACTGTGTACTCCATGAATACGTCCAATCCTGAATGAATTCCCTTCTCTTGCAGAGTTCTGATGATTTCCAAGCCAGTGGAATCTCCAACGTGAGCCAAACGAGGGTAGGTATGGCCTCCGAAGTTCCGCTGATTGGTAAGGCCGCTTGGAGTCCTGTCGAATACTGCGCCCCATTGTTCTAGTTCACGAATTCTATCTGGTGCTTCTTGAGCATGAATCTGAGCCATTCTCCAATTATTCAGATACTTTCCACCTTTCATGGTGTCCTTGAAGTGGGTCTGCCAACCATCTCGGTCGTCCGCATTGGCAAGAGCCGCTGCTGCCCCTCCTTCTGCCATTACAGTGTGAGCCTTGCCGAGCAATGATTTGCAGATAATTGCGGTCTTGGCCCCACATCTGGCTGCTTCGATAGCAGCACGTAGTCCAGCACCACCGGCTCCGATAACAATGACGTCGTATTCGTATGATTCATATTCAGCCATTTCAAAGACCTCCAATTAGAACGATGTCATTCCAAACGCCAATGGTACACATGTAGACATAGAAGTCCGCAAACATAACCCAAAACAAGGAAAATATCGCCCACTTATTGTGATGCTTGTTCAAACCGGTACAAGCAGTCCAGCATCCTTCAGCAACTTTGCCAGTAGTTCCACTGAAACGATTCTTGATTCCACCAATCATGTGGCGTAGAGAATGGCAACCTAGAGTGTAACCAGTCAACAAAAACACATTGAGTGCAAGGACCAAAGTTCCAACACTTATGCCAAAACCATCGCTTCCATCGGAATGGAACTGGGTGGCTAACCATACGTCATATGCGAGAATGAATAGCCAAGCCACTGCTAGATACATGAAATAGCGATGAACATTTTGAAACACAAACAATCTCCTTTCACCGTTGTAATCCCCAAAAGGAGTACTTACTGCACAAGCAGCAGGACTAGCAAAGAAAGAGCGGTAGTAGGCCTTACGGTAGTAGTAGCAAGTTCCACGGAACCCGGCTGGAACTACGAGAATAATCATCGCTGGACTGAGCCAGATAAGGAACTCGGGCACTAAAGCCCCAATGTCACCTTCTCCTGGAATGATCAATGGGCTGTACAGAGGAGACAGTACGTGACTACCTTTGTCCTCGATGTACATCGTCTGTGAGCCAGCACTGTAGCCAAATTCACTGAAGAACCAGAAATCGGCCTCCATGAAACCGCGCCAAGTTGCATATGCGACCATGATACCAAGATAGATGGCCATCGCCCCAGGTGATTTCCACCATTGGTCAATTCTGTCTGTCTTTCCTAACCCACGAGCCATGGGTAATCGCTTTGCTTCGGTCAACTTACGACCCCTTAAGGGGTCGTGCATGGCATTGGGCATTTGATTCTATGCCTTGAGCCATCAGGCCAATACCGACCAATCCACTTCAGCCTCGACCATCTCAATCTCATCGACATCCATCTGGGCCAATTGCAACTTACCAGATAACTCGTCGTTAACTGCGTGCCAGTAGGAATATGCTTCGATAACCCAAATTCCAGATTCTCTAGTTCCATTTCCACTACCCTTTACACCACCAAATGGTAGGTGCGCCTCGGCTCCAGTGGTAGAGTTGTTTATTCCTGTCATTCCAGCCTTTATCCCAGTCTTGTAGCGATAGGCTTCCAACCTATCATTTGTGTATATTGCACTGGACAAGCCATACGGTGAAGCGTTAGCAAGATGAAGAGCGTGATCGAAGTCTTTGGCCTTGACAACGGTTACCACAGGGCCAAATATTTCGTTGTGAAAACAATCCATGTCTTCTGTGACATCGCTGAACACATGAGGCCAAATGTAGACTCCCACTTCAGCATCACCAAGGAAGTTCTCGGGTGAGGATTCTGTAGTGATTCTACCTTCACCGAACAATCTGGTCGCTCCATCAGCCTCGCACATCTCAACTCCTTCGAGGAAATCTTTTGCATACTTCTCAGAAAGCATCGGTCCGTAAAGAACATCGTCATCACGCAGGGAATCTCCAATTCTAGTAGTCCTGACCTTTTCCATAAATGCAGCCATGAATTCATCGTGGATATCCTCGTGAAGAATCAAGTTCCCAAGGCTGGTGCAGCGCTGGCCAGCAGTTCCAAAAGCTGCCCAATAGGCTCCAGCAACAGCATTCTCCAAATTTGCACTCGGCATGACTACCAATGGATTCTTGCCCCCGAGTTCAAGACTGCAAGATACAAGATTTCGTCCGCAGACTTCGCCGATTGCTTTGCCTACTGCAGTACTGCCGGTAAAGGAGATTTTGTTGACCTTGCCTTCGTCGACAGCATCGACCAAGTATTGACCAGTAGTGCTTCCCTTTCCGTGAACCAAATTGATGACTCCATCGGGTAACCCGGCCTGATGCATTATTCGGGCCAAGGCAAACGAAAGAAGAGGAGC
>DAWL01000159.1:8028-14719 GCA_002505935.1 Euryarchaeota archaeon UBA226
CAAGCATTGATGATTCCACATACCCCTAGTGGCCTTCGATAAGTGAACAATTCCTTGTCAGGAAGTTCTGAGTTCACAGTCTGGCCATACAGTCTGCGGCCTTCGGACTGGAAGAATAGGCAGGTATCGATAGCTTCCTGAACAGAACCGGCTGATTCTTTCAATGTCTTACCAATCTCTCTTGTTTCAAGACGGACAATCTCATCCTTGTGCTCCATCAACAAACGTCCCATATTGCCGATAATCTGTCCGCGAGTTGGTGCAGGGGTAGCAGACCAACCAACAAAAGCGGCCCTTGCAGCATCTAGAGCGTCGGAAACATCAGCGCGTGTCGATAATGGAAATTCACCCAAACAATCCGAAAGATTGGCTGGATTAGTCGATTTGAAGGTGCCACCATCTGAAGATCCCGTCAATTTTCCATTGATGATGTTCCAGCCTTTCACACTGGGCAAACCAGCGGAACCTTCAGCATTCAAAAATTCAAGTCCAGTTTCAAGAACGTGCGTCATGGCCCTTCGAGAGGAAACCACATCATCAATCCTGTGTTCGTTGCATCAGCCGCCTTTGCGCTGGTATGCTAGCATTACGTGCGCTACATCCCTTTGTTCGCGTGCTATCTCTCTGAAACCGGCACGCTCTGCCAACAAAGTGACATCATCAGGGCTGAAACGGGCGTGTTCAGAATAGTGTTGGAACAAATCTGTATCCAAAGCGGGTTCCTCATCCTTACGAGCAAGGTAATCGGCCAATGGATGACGGCACCAATCGTAGATGAACAAGCGTCCACCTGGACGGATTAAACGCGCTGCATTTTCCAATAGGAAAAATGGATTTGGCAATTCATGAAGGACCATACTAGAATGGCCGATTTCAAAAGTCCCTTCAATACTTGAAGACCAGTCTGGACTTGACAAATCCAAATCGTGAACCGATGCTCCAATCTCATTTGCCGTCATTCGGGCAGTTTCCAACATGACCGGTACTAATTCAATAGCGTGCAAGTCCATTTCCACCTCTGGATATCTAGACTTGATCATTGGCATCCATCCACCTGGACCACAGCCCATGTCGATAACTCGAGCGCCGGGGACCAAAGCAGGAGCAATCCAAGTTGAGAAAAAATCCCAGTAACCGCCACTGAATCGATCTGCCTGAGTCTCAACCATAACATCATGAAATTCCTGAAAATCACGATGATGTGCTTCAAGATGCTTCAGCGTGTCCATATCGGGTCCGTGATACATTCGACACTTATTCATTGACCCGAACCTTGTCTCAATTTCCAGCCTGTTCATTGAAGGGGTTTTTGAGCCTCGCTTGCTTCGTCGGTGTGGCGAGGGATAGAATGGCCAACAAGGAAGATACCCTGAATCTAAGAGTAGCTAAGGCAATTCCCAGCGATGTGGGTCACGGCAGAGCACGAATCTCGGGAGATAACTCACTGGGATTGAAACCTGGTGACATAGTAGAAATCAAGGGCGAGAAACGTAGTACTGCAGCGATGTATTGGAGAGCGCGTCAAGAAGACTCTGGAATGGATATCGTTCGCGTTGATGGAATCATTCGCAAGAATGCTGGAGTCAGCCTTGGCGATAGAGTTGTGGTCAAGAAGGTCGAGGCTAAGCCGTGCACCAAACTGGTTCTCTCACCTGTCATGGCAAATAAGCAGAAAGTGAAATTCGGCTCTGGTATCGAAGGATTCGCGAGGCGCGGGCTGAATAAGCGCCCAGTAGTTGCTGGAGATAGAATCTTCATTCCTGGAATGACATTGTTTGCCGAGGCTCTTCCTTTCGCGATTCTACAGACCACACCAAAAGGAATTGTCCAAGTACACGGTGAGACAGATATTGTAATCAAAGACGAGTCGATTGATGAGGATGATGTAGGTGCATCATCTGGAATAACCTACGAAGATATCGGAGGTATTGGAGATCAGTTGCTCAAAGTAAGAGAAATGATTGAATTACCACTCAAACATCCTGAATTGTTCCGAAGACTCGGAATAGACCCGCCAAAAGGAGTACTTTTGCATGGGCCACCTGGAACTGGAAAGACGATGATTGCCAAGGCTGTTGCTACTGAAACCAATGCCCACTTTACTGCAATCAATGGGCCAGAAGTCATCAGCAAGTATTACGGAGAATCGGAAAAGCAATTGCGAGAAATTTTCGATGAAGCCGCAAACAACGCTCCTGCAATTGTTTTCCTTGATGAAATAGATTCAATATGCCCGAAAAGAGAGGACGTTTCTGGCGAGGTTGAGCGTCGAGTTGTCGCTCAGATGTTGACATTGATGGATGGTATGCAAGGTCGAGACAATGTCATCGTAATCGCAGCCACCAATCGCCGAGATGCAATCGACCCAGCATTGCGTAGACCAGGGCGATTTGACCGTGAGATCGAAATCGGTGTACCAGATCGCTTCGGGCGCAAGGAAATTATCGAAGTCCATACACGAGGCATGCCGATCAGTGATGATTTTGACGTCGATTGGGTACTGGAGAACTCATACGGGTTCGTTGGGGCAGATATCGCTGCCTTGGTCAGAGAATCCGCAATGAAAGCGCTACGCCGATATCTGCCAGAGATCGATTTGGACGAAGATACAATTCCTCCAGAAGTATTGGAGAAAATGGAAGTCAAGATGGAGGACTTCAAGTTGGCCATCAGAGAGATTGAACCTTCTGCTCTACGCGAAATATATGTTGAGATTCCTGAAATCCAGTGGGATGAAGTCGGTGGACTTGAGGAAATCAAGGAACGCCTGAAGGAAAGTGTCGAGTGGCCATTGACTCAATCTGAATTATTCAATCACTTTGGCATCAAACCGCCTCGAGGAATCGTACTATTCGGCGCACCAGGAACTGGAAAGACCCTATTGGCCAAAGCGATTGCAAATGAAGCAAAGGCCAATTTCATCTCCATAAAGGGGCCTGAACTCATCTCCAAGTGGGTCGGTGAGTCAGAACGTGCAATCCGCGAGATTTTCAAGAAAGCAAAACAATCCGCTCCATCGGTCATCTTCCTCGATGAATTCGAATCCATAGCCCACATGCGTTCAGGAGGCTCTGCTAGTGAAGGAAGCGATGTTGCAAACCGTGTGGTCAATCAACTGCTTGCCAGCATGGACGGTGTAGAATCCCTCGATGGCGTAATCGTGGTCGCAGCAACCAATAGGCCAGAAATGATCGATCCTGCACTATTACGAAGTGGACGATTTGAGCGCGTACTTCACGTTCCTCCACCTGACGAAAAGGCAAGAATGGCCATCGCTGATATTCATACCAGCAGCATGCCGATAGCCAAGAATGTCGATTTGAAGAAGGTCTTCAAAGGACTGGATGGCTTTACTGGTGCCGATATTGAGGCAGTTTGCAGGGAAGCGGGTCTAATCGCTATGCGGGCCGGACGTAAATCAGTCACCAAGGCACATCTTGACGAGGCTGCTTCCAGAGTTAGGCCAACCGTGACTCCAGACATGATGGAGTATTACACCAAGATGGAAACCAAGTTAGTCAGCGGTTTGACAAACATCAAACGCAATCGGGATACTAGCCGCGGAATGGAAACAATGTGAGTTTTCTAGGCAGTCACTGTCAGCAAAGCCTTCATGTCCTTGAGGAGTGACCACCCCCCGAAGGGGGGAGGTCATGGCTACCAGTTTCGGGCACGAATTACTTGGTCGACAGGTGCTAGATTCTGCTGGAGACCGGCTTGGAACCTTATTCGATCTAAAAATCGACGCCCCAACCGGCAACGTACTCGCAATGTTGGTCAGATTAGAGGATAACCTCGACCCTGAAAGATTGCCTTGGGAGATGGAAAGGGAATACATGCGAGTTCCAGTGGAGGAGATTGACAGGATAGCTACGAGCATCCATTTGAAGCGTTAGGGGCTTGAAGCAACCCGCCCCCATGGGGCGGGAACCTTCTAAACCGAACAAAGTCCGTGCATCAAGCAGTCAAGACATGGAGAGGGTGGTATGGCAGCAAGAAATCGAAGGATTCGCCGCGGCATTCTGCTGGTTGGTTTCTTTGGTACTTTGTTCCTCCTGATAGGTGTGGTTTTGTCTTCCTACGTCCAAAGCGGAACCTCCCAATTATCCGCTTATGACGACGATTGGGACGATATTTCGGCATTCAGGAAGGATATCAACGAAATGGGAGTTGAAACTCGTTCGGTGGTAAGTAGCCCATTGTTGCTTAAGGAAATCGACGACCCTGGTAATGCTACATTCGTAATCAGCGGTGTCGAAAAAGATGCTTTCACGATGCCGCACTTCGGAGATTCGGGTTTCATTGAATTCGATGAGCCGGACGGGTACAGCACCTCGGAGATAGAAGCTATCGTCGATTTCTACAAGGCTAATGGAACGGTCATCGTAATGGATGATTTCGGCTTTGCTAGCGGACTTGCTGAAGCATTTGGCTGGCAATTCAATGGCAACCAGTTGTACGATTCTCTATATGCACCGACTCTAAACAGTTCATTCGTCTGGACATGCTTACAGATAGAACCATGCGGAATGAACAATCAAACAGTAGATGTTGCATCTCACAAGGCTCACCCATTGTGGGATGGGGCTCACCCTTGTGCTGCGGTTGATGGTCTCTCTGTCCCTCCAAGTGAAGCGGGACTATGTGCACACCATTGGGAAGCTGGACAAATCAATTACAACTCATCATATCAACTATTGATGAATCAGCCTACGGTCCTTGAAAATGCAACCAAGAGTTCCAAATTAGGAGTTTCTCAGCCAATCGCCTCGACCAGTAGAGATGCCTCGATCGATGTCAATGGAGATGGAGAAGTCATAGTTGGTCAAGAACAGAATGAGGAAACTCCTGACCGTGCCGCAAGTATCGAAGGCAATTTCGTAGTAGCCGTGGAAATCTGTGAGAGTCGCTGTGAGTACGCTGGAGATAACATGGAGGGGCGAATCATCTTCGTTGCAGATGGTTCAGTACTTTCCAATGCCATGTATGATTATGACGGCTACAATAGTGGCGATTATACCGATGAAACTCCCGCGGTTCCAATGCCTGAAAACGATAATCGAAAGTGGGCATTAGACGTCATTGCCATAGCCCTATTGACCGATGTAAACGGTTCTCTAGAAGCAAATGAGAATGCATTGGTCATCTTTGATGAGAGCCGACATTCGCAAAATGCATTCCTAGGAGAATCTTACAACTTGGTATATTGGATACTGGTATACTTCACTAGTGAATCGATGGCGATGCTAGTATTGTTCATCGGCCTATTCATCGCATTCGAAGCAGTGGTCATCAAGAAGAAAGACCCTGAACCATGGAGGCATGTCTTCAGCATCATCTACTATGGATTCGGAGATGCGAGACGATACGGATACTATGCCAAATCAAACAAGATAAAACAGGTATTCCTATCTAGAGTTCGCAACAACAATGGTTTGACAAGGGAAGAGTTCGACGCAATGCCTGCAAGTGAATTGCAAAAGATGATCAAAGACCCAGTGCTAATCAAATTCGTATTTGAAAACCGAGACTATTCCTTGGAGCAGATGGTCACCATCGTAAAACGAATCAAAGTATGGGGGAAGAGTTGAATGTGGACCCGTAAGGCATCTTTCACCTTCGTTGGAGGCATCGCCCTATTGTTGGTTGGGATGATGATTTCCAATCATCAATTGATGATATTTGGACTTGCATTGATCGCATTCATCACTGTCAATTCTTGGCTCTCAGGACACGGAGATGTAGAGGTTTCTCGCACTTTGTCTGCAGATAACCTGTACAAGGGTGACGACTTGTTTGTCGAGCTAGTAGTCACTAATCGCTCGATGCGACGTACCCAGATGCTCGAGGTTTACGATAACATCCCACACGAGATGAAATTACGAACAGGACTGAACTCGATGCGTTTGAATCTCGGCCCAGGAGAAACCGCTCGCATTCGATACTCAATCCGCTGCCCTCTGAGGGGGCACTTCTCGCTAGGACCCGTCAGCCTACGCTTCCGTAATACATTCAACCTCTTCATGGAGGAAATGTACATTCCTCATCACTCTGACATGATTATCTTCCCACAAGTTGCAGATATCGAAGAGGCATATATCAAGAGCAGAACTCCAAAGATGTATACCGGCGCTACAACACTGAAGAATTCAGGTCCAGGAACCGAGTTCTACGCACTTAGGGAATATGTTCCAGGAGACCCATTCAAGATGATTAACTGGAAAGCATCAGCCAAGACTGGAGACGGCACACTAATTGTCAACGATACATGTAGGGACGCGGTCACCGATGTCTATATCCTGCTCGACAGCAGAGATGTCAGTAGAATTGGGACTGTGTTGAAGAATCCGCTAGAGAACAATACCATCGCTGCTGCATCTTTAGCCAGTTTCTTCCTAAAGCGGCGTGACTCTGTCGCTCTTGCAATCTATGACGACAAACTATCCTATCTACAGCCAGATACTGGCGATAAGCAGTACTTCAAGATCCTGAGCAGTCTTGCGGGGGTTGCACCCAAGGGCAATATGCCTCTGCAAGCGGTGACCAATTCATTGGCTCCACGTTTCAGTCGCGGTTCACCTGTTTTCATTCTTTCAAGCGCAGAAGGAGATGGAACGGCTCCTCATGCAATCAGAGATCTTGTAGGACGTGGACACGAAGTTGTCCTCCTATCTCCATCAAGCGTCGACTT
>DAWL01000099.1 GCA_002505935.1 Euryarchaeota archaeon UBA226
AATGTTGCTTCTTCAATCAATGCCTTGGCCATGACGGTTTTTCCAGAGCCCGTAGATCCCAACATGGCTGCGTGGCGCGCTAAAACTTGAGAAGGAATGGCCACAGAACTCCCATCATCTCGGCGAGTTCCAAGGATCATATCCCCTTCAATGGCCTCTTTACTGACTTCATTTTGAGTGGACTCTTCTATGTTCTCCTCCACTACTTCAGAATTTTCGCCTTCAACCTCATCATTTGCAGATTCTTCAGATTCATTATCATTCAACCACGAATCTTCATCTTCCTTTTCGACAACCTCTTCTTCGAATTGGTTTTCAGACCAAACCTCTTCATTTTCTTCCTCTGCAGCAGCACGCACTTCTTCTGCCAACGCTTCTGCAGAATCAGGAGCATTTTCCTCTTCTAGGATTTCTCCTATCCCCCATTGGTCCCCTATTTCAGAGGCGTCTTTATGTTCGACCTCGCCCTCTTCCACCGGCACATCATCATCGGGCATACTTCGTCAGCAACACCACCACCTTCATGAGTTTTGGTCACATTAATCCTCCAAAGCGCTGAAATCATCCCTCTACTTCGTGAATAGTATGGAGCCGAACATCCCTCTGGCGCGACCTTGGGTTGATTCTTCAATGATTCAGGCGGCTACAGATGTCATCACCTCTCGCCGTTGGGTGAAGGGCCCCGAATCTCGAGTCTTTGGGGGAGAATTCGCGCATTATTGTGGGGCAGAAGCAGCAGTTCCTTGCGCAAGCGGCTCCGCATCACTCATCGCCGCTCTACGATTATTGGATATTGGGCCTGGAGATGAAGTGATTGTCCCTTCATTGACCTTCTTTGCGAGTGTTTCCTGCATCGAAATTGTTGGCGCAACTCCTGTATTTGTTGATGTTGAAGAAGAGTATTGGTGCCTTGATCCCCACTCGGTTGCTGACGCAGTTACAGAACGCACAAAGGCGATTTTAGGCGTGCACCTTTTTGGCCAACCATTCTCAATGAAACTCCCAGATGGAATTCCGATAATCGAAGATGCGGCCCAGGCCCATGGTGCAATATTGAATGGTTCAATGGTGGGCTCTCTAGGTGACATTGCGTGCTTCTCATTCTTTCCAAGCAAGAATATGGCCGTTGGCGGAGAAGGTGGTATGATTACTACGACGCGATTAGATCTTGCTGAAAGATTGCAATCATGGGTAGACCATGGAAGAAGTAACGATTCCAGAATAGAGGCTTTGACTAGCAATTTGAGGATGTCAGAAATACAAGCGGCAATTGGTAGAGTACAATTGAAACACCTCGATGAATGGCAGATAAGGAGGCAAGAAATTGCAGCTTTACATACCCAAGTTATCGAGCAAATCCCATTACTAAAAGCACCCAAAGTGAGGACAGGAGCAATACATGGCTGGCACCAATATGTACTATATTGTGAACACCCGGCTGAATTGGTAGAACATCTTTCCAATAGGGGAATAGAATCTAGGGTGCACTATTCAACTCCTTGCCATAGACAACCCATCATGTCCGAACATCCTCAACATAAGGAAGGAAGTTTACCAGTTACTGAACGGATTTGTTCAAATCTCGTTTCTATACCGGTTCATCCATTATTGACAGATGAAGAGATTTCACGCATTCACGATGCTTTGCACAACTTCAGCATAGTTTGATTGTGCCAATTCATAGTTTGACCAGCCAACCTCTCCAGTAATTTCTCCACTAACCCATGAAGGGATAGAAAGGGAGTGGTCTTCTGTTGGTAACTCAACTTCAGCAATAACCAAACCATCTAAAAGACCGTGAAATACATCTATCTCCCACACCATACCTTCTGAATCAGTCCACAAAAAACGGGTTTTTACGATACTTGGCCACCATTCTTTACATTCCATTCCATCAATTCCCCATTCATATTCAACACGCGAGACACCATCCCACTCACCTTTCATAGTTGCAAACCATTTTTTGTTTTGTTTTCTAATTCGCACTCCATCATGAACTTGGCTGAGATCGACTTCTTTAGGCGGCTTTAGACCAGCCATATCAGGAGCATACCACTGCTCAATTTCGTGGGAATCTAGTCTAATGAGAAATTTCGGCTTTTCCAAAACCAAGAATCGCCTTTCAATTTCCTTGCCCACGGAACCCTGCACTCCGTTCTCGATGATGATGTTTGCCCATTCAAGTGAAAATTCGCCGACATCCTTTCATTGAAGATATATTTTCGGAGTTCAGGGAGAGACATGGCTGCCGAAGGGAAAGTCTCGGCCGACTCAGAGATGACGTTGGGACAAATAATGTCCTCTGGGGATACTGGGGCGATTTCAACAATCATCATTCTAGGTCTAATTTTGGCTGCAATTTTTGGATTTATTTTGTGGAAGATTATTCAGCAACGGAGATTGTTGAGTTTGATTAATCAAGTCAATAATGTCAAGAATCGCAAGGATGTGAGAGAGGTAACCATGCGCATGAAAAAGGCGGATGGAAGTTATGCAGATCAATATCAAATGGAAACTTTGACTGATAGATTGGCAGAATTAGAACAGGCGATTGAGGATAAATTGTCATTCGGCTAATCGATTTACGTAAAATGACCTAACCATGCCCACTAATATGGGAGAGACTACCGACTAGGTATGATGCAGAGCCTTTACGCCTTGCCACGCTTGATTACAATCACTTCGATGATGCTGCTGATGTCCTTATCGGGATGTCTTGGTGTAATTGAAGAAATAGCAGAAGAAACACCGATTGACGATATAGTAGAAATTCCAGAAATAATTACGGAATTACCTACAGAATGGGACCTCATTCCTCCACGAGTACCTACATCTCCTAATCTAACTCCTTTCACAGATTGCCAAGAATTAGAAACGGAATTAAAATCAACAATTTTGGAAGAGGCTAGAATTCAATTGTTACAGGCTGTTGAACAAGGCGACTATTACTGGGGCGGGGTCTGGGCTGAAGATGATATGATGATGGACGGCGATGTCGCGGAATCTGCACCAGCAGAATCTGGTGGGCAAAGTAGAACGAATTCTGACACACGCGTCGAGGGGGAAGACTTCTCCGGTACCAATAATCAAGAATCAGGTGTCGATGAAGCCGATTTCATCAAGACGGATGGATATTATATTTACATTCTAAACGATGGTACATTAACCATTCTTGGAGTTCCTGAAATAGGTCAGATAACCTTTGAATCTGAGACTGAAGTTGAAGGCAATGTTAGAGAAATGATGTTGGATGGCGATAGCTTAGTGTTAATTTCAACAGTCAACGGTTGGCATTTGGATGACTCAGATCCTTTGAGAGAGATCATCATGGATGAGGAACAATACTGGTGGAGGTCCGAAACTCTAACCAAGTTCACCGTTGTCGATATTAGCAACCGCACAGCACCCACGGTCGAGCGTGAATTGTACCTTGAAGGATACTACATGACCGCTCGTGAAGTAGATGGAACGGTTCGCTTAGTTAACCATGGCTGGATGAACCTTCCAGGAATCCAAACATGGTTGGAATATCCAGAAGGGTATTGGTACCTTGATTGGGACCACCCGGACCGCTTGGAAATGCGTAGAACAGCCGCGTGGCAAGCCATGGAGAAGAACGAACAAGCAGTGGATAATTTGACACTTTCAGATTTCGTACCACAAATTTACGAACGTCAAGGCTCAGAGATAATATCTCATCTGATGACAGATAATGGTTGCAACGACTTCATCACCAGCGAGGATAGTATGAGTAGAGGAGTGACTTCGATTATGACTCTCGATTTACATAGTGAAGACTTCTCTTTTGAAGCGGACCATTTGATTAGCAATTGGCCCACAATATATGCGAGCGGAGATGTCATGCTAGTTGTGGAACAAGCTCAAGATTGGTGGTGGTATTGGGGTAATGACGAATTGGATGAAGCAACCAATATCCACGCATTTGATATCTCAGATGATGGAAGCACTACTTATGCAGGCAGTGGACGAATTAATGGTACAGTTCTCGATCAATTCTGCCTTTCTGAATATGATGGATACATCCGCGTGGCAAGTACTACTGGGCAGTGGAATAGGTGGTGGATGGAAGATCCGGATCCGATGGAAAACCATGTTTACGTTCTAGAGAAGGATGTGGATGCCGATGGAAGCCCAATTCTTTCAGAGATTGGTCACCTAGGTGGAATCGCTCAGACCGAGCGAATCTGGAGTGCCCGTTTCGTAGATGAAATGGCTTACATCGTAACATTCGAACAAATCGATCCTCTGTGGATTATCGACCTTGCAGACCCAACAACTCCTACAATACTTGGAGAACTCGAAGTGCCAGGAGTTTCAACCTATATCCACCCACTTAGCGATGAATTCCTCCTTACTATTGGAATTGGACCAGCAAATGAAGATGGCACCGGCCTAGATTGGTCTAAGACGCAACTTTCTCTATTCAATATAACAAATACAAGCAGCCCAACTAGAGATAGCATACTAGGTTTGAGCCCAGTTTTGGATAGTACTGATGGCTGGTCATGGAGCAATTCTGAAGCCTTGTATGAACACAAAGCCTTCCAGTATTGGGCCCCTAAAGAAATGCTTGCAGTGCCCATGAATACATATCGTTCCAAGTATTGGTATGATGATGATGGAAAATATCAATGGAAATATAATTGGGTATCCAAGCTGATGATCATTAACGTTTCAGAAGGCGAGAATATGTCGGTACATGGGGAAGTAGACCATTCAGAATTCTATACTGGTAGTCATTACTATTGGAGCGACACCGGAATTCGCCGCTCAATATTCATGGGTGACTTCATCTATGCTATTTCTCACGCCGGAGTAACAGTGACCAATCTCACCACTATGGAGACTGTAGATTCATTGATTCTTCGAGAAGCGGTTGATTATGAGGATCAATATTGGGAAGAAGGCGAAACAGTTTCATCAGATGGAACAGAAGAAGAACGGGATGATGGTGAAGCCGAATCTGAAAGCCCTGATGAAGGTTGAAACCTGCACAATCCATAACATCGAATGCTGTTAGGAGCAAGTAGTG
>DAWL01000165.1:0-15271 GCA_002505935.1 Euryarchaeota archaeon UBA226
ACGTTGTTCTGGAATCTTTCGCCCGAATTCCATTTGACAGCGGACTGCTGCTGCAGTAGCGCGCACCTCTCCAATACTTGCTTGTGGGCAACCAATGACTACCAGATCAACCCGGCCTTTGGGAGCTAATTCTGCATAACGCTGCTCTAAATCCTCGGATGTGAAAACCAATTCTCCTTGGATATTGAAAGACTCCGGTTGTAGACTCAAACCCTTGGCCCATAGTAACGGGCAGCCATGGTTAGCAGCCGCAGCACTCAATGCCTTGCGTTGCTCAAAGGTTGCTGCAACATCTAATCCTTCGATATATGGCATTGGCCCCCAAGGAAGATGCCAATCTGTCGAAACCTGTGAGCCAATCCAATCGCCTAGTACCGACCAATCCGAAGCCTCAGGCAATTCACATTCGACCTTGACCGAGATATTTGGAACCCGATTCTCCTTTAGATGCAGACCCCAACGCGGAGAGAAACCTGTCAATGCAGAAGCCAATGCCGAGAGCCCTGATTCGCGGTTGGTCAACAATGATGTCCAAGAATTGGAAAAACAAACTGCATTCGATTCTGCCCATGTGGCGATACCTTGAGAAAGAATACCTCGTTCATATGGAGTGCAAGATAGGGTTGCTTCAATTCCTAACCTCTCATAGGCATGGATAATCTCAAACTGCTGTTCTAAGAAATCCGGATAATCAATTGCCATGTCCTCGATTTTGTCGGCATCGCAACCTGCTGAATTGAGAGTGGTAGGGATGACAACTTGGCCTTCTTCGCTGAGTTCAGCAAGAAACCTACGCAGACCATGACCTCCAGTTAATACTGAGACACCACTAACGTGCGCATGATCCACCTCGATGAATTCTGATGCCTTTGAAACATGAGCCAAATCTACGACCAGACTTGCGGCCATACGCCTGCTCTCGCCTTGCTCGCCGGCAAGCATCTCCGCCAAGACATCGGGCGTCTGCACATGCGCTGAGAACAGGCGGCACATGATGAGCCCTTGCCCTCATACCTCTGTTATTCAACATAGGTCTTGATATGGGTTGTGGAAACTTACCTCGACAGGTTCAGCCGAGTTGATCTTTGAAGGTCAAAGCGATGATGGAGCCGACGGACAAGTGGGATTGTACGGGGGCTAGTTGTAGTAGCCAATACCTTGTTCTTCTCTTTTGATGATGGACTAAGAGGACACGAATTGTATCAGATAGGTTTTCTTCCAGAAGATGCGGAACATCTCTACATCGATTGATCGTTCCTTCTAGCAGCCATCGGTAGACGCCAGCCCTGTCCAAAGGCACGGCTGCTTACGCGTGGCGCTGGCGGCATCTGCCACCTCTTGTGCTCATTGCGCACTAATCTGGAAATTACTTCGTCGACGACTTCCTCATCGATACCTTTGGCCGCAATCTGTTGACTTGACATTCCTTGCTCGATATGACTGCGGAGAATTTCATCTAGGAGCGAATATGGAGGCAGAGTATCCTCATCTTTCTGGTCTGGTGCCAACTCAGCACTCGGGGGTTTGACGATGCTATTTCGAGGAATCAATTCCTTACCCGCTTCTTGATTGAAGGCCTCTGCTAATTGGTATACCTCGGTTTTGTAGAGGTCGCCAAGTGGAGCGTAACCTCCAGCCATATCACCGTACAATGTGCAGTATCCCTGAGCCAATTCGCTCTTGTTTCCGGTCGCTAGTGCCATCGCTCTACGGGCATTAGCAATTCCCATTATGATCATCCCCCGTAGACGCGCCTGAAGGTTCTCGGCAGCGATTGGGTCACCCATCTCCAATTCGTCCTCCAAAGCCGTCTCAGCCGCTTGATGAAGATCTTCCAATGGCCGTTGCTGGTATTCGATGCCTAATGATTCTGCTAATGATTCTGCATCTCTGATGCTGTGATCGCTAGAATGTCTAGATGGCATGGACACTCCAATGACATTCTCCGAACCAAGAGCAGAACTAGCAACTGCAGCGGTCAATGCTGAATCAATCCCGCCTGACAAACCAATTACTACCTTGGTCAAATTGGATTTACGACAATAATCTGCAAGCCCTGCACAGACCGCATTGAACAGGTCATTCGTGGATAATGCGTAATCAACTCCCTCATCCCAAGGTAGCCAAAATGAACGTGAAGGCTGGTCGAGATCGATAATCAAAACTCCTTCTTGCCAGGCAGGTGCTTCAATTGTAGTGCCATCAGGCCAGGCTGCCAAAGAACGTCCATCGAACAAGAGGTCATCATTTCCACCGACCTGATTTGCCAACAAGAATGGATGACCTAAACTGGCTGCTGCAGCCTTAACCACCTCAGCACGCTGTTCAGGTTTAGTAGCATGATATGGAGAAGCGGATAAATTGACGGTCGCATCAAGGCTCTCTCCCTGATCCTGCCAAGCACATAGTTGCATAATTGGGTCGCTGTCATAATCGCTAGGCGTCTCTCCTGAATGCTGCCATGCATCTTCACAAATCGTCAATCCCAGAGATAGGCCGCCGATATCTCTACCAATTCCTGGGCGTGAATCCGGAGTGAAATATCTGGCTTCATCAAAGACCTCGTATGTCGGCAAAAGTTGCTTGCGCGTCAATTCTCTTACCTCACCTTCAGGAAGTACTCGCAAGATACCATTTCCTGCCTTTTCTCGTTCTGTCTTAGGGGGAAGAGGAGCGCCCACCAAAAGGGGAAGGGCGGTTTCGATTCCTGAACAGGCGGCAAGACAACGATTTGCGAATCCCTCTGAAAGTAGCAAGTCTCGTGGAGGATAGCCAGAAATTGCCAATTCTGTAGCCACGGCAACATCTGCTCCGGCCTTGTCTGCAATGGCGCACAATGCTTCCAAGCGTGTACGATTTCCATCTAAATCGCCAACGGTAGGGTCCACCTGCAAGAGTGCGATACGTCGCGCCATCATCTTCACCTGAGATACTGCATTCAGCTCCAACCATATTGGTTCTGCTCAGGAGGATACCATCCTCCATCTTCTCCCAACCTGTACCAATAGCCCTCAGCATTTTGTTTCCACCATCTGCCATGCTCATCCTGCATCCAACCGGGTCCTACTCCCGGCTGGTGGACCGCTTGAGCAGGCGTCAGACCTGTGGGCTGCGCTGCTGGGGCTGCGACCGCTTGCGGTTGTACCTGCTGTTGAGGCATCACCGGTGCAACCGTTGCATACGGGTCAGCATGTTGTGGTTGAGCCGCCAAACCACCACTTTGCACAGGAACAGGTTGTTGCAACAAAGCGGGGTCATATTGTTGCTCTTCTTCGTATTCATAGGCATCCTCATCTTCCCAATAATCGTCACCCCAGTCGCCCTCTTGACTTCTGAGATGATCCCTAAGGAAGAGGAAAACTATCCCAACCAAAGCCATTAGCAGGATTGTAAAAATAATCATCACGCTATCATCAACTCCTTCAATCCCTAACCAAGAACCCGAGTCCTGCATCGGCCGAACGTCTACTTCAGCACTTGAAACCAATAATTCGCCATCGACATGAATCTCCAACCACTGAAGACCTATACTCTTGGGTTGCCATTCAATCGTCAACAACTCGCTTTCTCCTGAAGCGACAGAGACATCCTGCTTGAACAGGTCATAGGAATCTCCAACAAGATCATGACCGGTTATCCAGACCTCGCCAATTCCATCTGCCATCCCTTCATTGCGCAGAGTAATAGGGATGGAATGGACCTGATTGACCTCCAGCCCTCCTAAAGGTAAATCGATGTCATCACTGGAGACCTTCCAGATTGGCCTATATTGTTCGATTGACCAAGTTGCGAAAGGAGCAGTTTCGGAATTTAGAGTGGACGAAGAAAATACAGGGTTACCTGCAATGTCCCTTCCGGTTATCCAAATGTGCAGGGAGGTACTCTCCAAGAATACGTCTTCATCAACCTCCGCAAGAATATCAACTACAGTCATGGCTCGAATCTGTTGGCTGGAAAGAATACCTTCGGGCAATGACAAAGCATCTACTCCTGAGAGAACGATCTCTCCGTCTGCCTCAGAACCCTTGACCAGTCGCCAGTTTAGTTCAAGAGAATCTGGATCAATTTCTTCCAATTCCTTGATTCGAATATCAAACGTCAACTCGTCTAGACTCTGTACTGGTAATTCTTCTAGGCGCGGTGCCACAACTCCAGTAACAATTGGCCCTACTCCATCAACCACAATCCACATCATCGCTTCAGATGGGCTGGTGACATCTCTGGCCTGAAGCGGCAGCAAATCCAAAGACCAAGTCAAAGGATGGTTTCCAGTTCCTATAGGCGCATTCAATTCTGCATAAAATGAACCTTCTTCGAAAGAAACGTGTTGTACAGAACCATCCAATGCAATCTTTACCATGTAGCCTTCCTTTGGAATCTGTCCACTCTCTGCAAACACAACCTGTCCGGTCAATACCATCGGTGCGTCAGGTGTCGCCCACGCGCCTTCAACGGTGTTTTCCCCTGATTGTACGGATAGAGAAACGCTTTCGGAATCAATCATCATATCCGTACTCCAACGCCAACGCATGTTTGGAAACAAGGAGAACGCTGATTGTCCTGCTCTATCGACAATTTCAACCGAGGGCTCCCTCCTTAGCGTTCCTTCGTCAGGCATTCTCCATTGGGGAGTGAATTCTATTTCCAAAGTGATGCGCTCAGTATATGGTGTCAAATCCCCTTCAGGAGTACTAACATAACAATTCTCAATCACGATAAATTCGGAAAATGAAGTGCATTGACGATTCTCTGCTCTCCAGATTATCGGTAGAGTATCATGCTGAGCATTACTTGCTAATTCGACTACGACCCGATCGATATCAGACATACCGTTGGGTTCCTCTAACGGTATCTCGACAATGTAACTATTCCCGGGGTGCAGCCACGGAACGTGTCCACCTTGGAAGCCAACACCAGTAGAGATACTTGGTGAGCCGTCGCTCTTCAATTGATACATGAAGAGGTGCTCATCGGGTTCCGAACCGCCTCCCCCGACCAGTGGATTTCCAGCGGGGTCAGTACCGACAATGTATCCTGCAACAATGCCTCCTTCGCCGCCACTTGTATCATCGAGGAAGTAGGTGTAATTTCCACGCGTGCCATCCATATCTGCTGGAGAATTCAACTCGAATGGAGAGTACTCATCGGCATTGGGCCAACCATTGAAATCCCAATCATCCAACCAAGATCTCCACAACATCAGTGTCAGTTCATTAGGCAAAGAAGGTTGGTCATGAATTTCAAACTGGAGAACTTGGTTGCTGGAGGACTCAAGGTGGTCATGATGTCTTACGTTACTGCCGACCATATATGGAGCAAGTGAATCGGAAACGAATGTTCGATTCTGCATGATGGTAGTGACATCTTCTCCACCGAATAAATGCTCAATTTCCACCCTATATGTCAAGTCCAAAACTCCCAATGGAACAAGTTGAGTGAAGTTCGCTATTCCTGACGATAACTCAGTTGTACTCGCAACAACCTCACCATTCTGCAATAATGATACATTGACAATTCCACTCCTCGGTAGGTGGGTAAGCGGAAGGCTGTCAAAGCCTACTTGCACCTCTATGTTGATGTTATGTCCTGCTCTGATTTGTGATTGTTCCACTGGAATCAATCCACCTGCATCGTTGAAGACCTGCCAAGAATCAATGCGTACATCATTCTCTAACCCCATCGCTTGTCCAGCACCATAGGTCACTACTGCTGGAACGCTGCGAACTCCGTTGCTCAGAACTAAACGACAACGTACTTCCAGCCAATCCTCATCATCCCAAATCGGTTCTATTCGAAATCGCATCAATGAGTTGACCCGACTACCGTTAACATCTACTTCAAAGGGATTATCTGGATGCCATTCAATCAATCCAGTATCACCGCTCTCGGTCGGTGATGAACCATCTATCGGCCATTCAAATCTCGTCTTTGAAACACCTCCAACTAGGTCGAGTTGTACCTTGTCAGGAACACCATTTTCACTGAGATGTGAAGCTACGACCTCAATCCAAGGTTCGGATGCGACAACGGTCTGAGATACGTTTCGTACGACCATGACATCTGTCTTGGTACCCGCCGAACTCTGGACATTGGTTATCGTCGCTTTAACTGCCCCTGGTGCGCTGAGAACCAGAGGGATTGAGACGTGATGATTGCCGCTGGCAACAACGGCTTCTGGAATCTCATCATTGATTGCTTGAACCAAATCATCAATCGGTGAAAACATCAGGTTTATTTCAGAGTCATAGGGAATGCGAAGACCTTCAAGACGAAGGTCACCAGATTCACAGCGGAGGTTCAGAGTTACCAGATGGAATTCGATTCCCCTAGTGGACCAAGAAGGATTCTGAGCGATACTAAGATTCTCAGACAGAGACTCCAATTGTGTACCATTCAGAGAAATACTGGAAGATGTTTCAATGTCGCCAAGGTCGCCTTCGGCCACCTGAACTGAACCGACATCAAGAGTCCAAGAAACGCTCTGTGCGACACCTTGCAGAGATGTAAGGCCCGCAGAGAAGGTATTCACTCCATCAGCAGGCAATAGTATGCTAACCGCCTTGCTAGAATTGCTGAACCAAGACATATCATGAGATAGAGCACCAGTGCTTAGGCGGTCTTGCCAACCCCATGGGCCGATTGCAGGGTCGCTCAAACTCCATTCCTCAACCCCATCGCGACCAACATCAATCATCGGATCCAAAGCCATACCTCCGGTATCGAGATCAACTCTAAATTCAGTGATGGACCATGAACCTGAACCCACAACTCGGAATTGGACAGTGTGGGTTGCATCTACCGAAGTGACACCATTGTGAGCCAAGGCAACCCACTCCGCCCCATCTAGACTTACCTGCAATTGACCTGCACCTCCAATTGACATAGCGGTGTTCAAGCGTGCAAGAGGCCTTTGCAATTCGATAACAGGACCAGTCAAATTCCCAGTTCCCGCTACGGCTCCATCATCCCAATAGGTGTAGGAATGTGTCCATCCTCTGTCACCAGGGTCGTCATGGAATGAGTCGACCATCCTGCCATTGATATGGATTCCATGCAGGGCAGGCAAAGCACCTCCACTACCAGCGACCAGATGTAATTTAACTCGCAGATCTGGAAATCGTTGCCAATCTATCGCTCCTAAATCGGCGATTAAATCGGTTCGATTGACATATCCTGGCATAACATTTCCAGTAGTTGCATCGATGAGTTCCCACTCAAATACAGCACCTGAAGGTATCTCTGCATCAAAAGAAATGATTCCGTGAGGTCCTTTCAAAGAACTGTATGTGGCATTAGAACTCCAACCAAATGAAGGAGAAGTCCAGTTTCCTTCACCGCCAGGGCGAGTTACCGAGACATCGTCGAAATACCAGTAATCACAACAAGTTCCCGAACCTGAATTCTGATAGAAGCGCACTTGGAAATTACTGTGGAATGCGGCAGAAGGCAAAGAAGTAGTGTACGAATTACCTGTTGCACCGTAACCACTTGTCGAACCGGAAAAGGTTCTGAGCGTGGTGAAACTACCCGACGAGGTCTTGTATTGAACGTAGAAATTCTCGTTTGAATCCGGCTCCTCACCACATCCGGAGTAACCTTGTCTAACCCAGTAAGATACCTGTCCATTGGACAGTCCTGAAAGGTCGACAATGGGTGAATTCCACCATGTTGACGAACCACGGGTTGATAGTGATGCACCACCAGAACCATTTGTGCCACAATTCTGTGTATTCACAAGAGAATATGTCGAGGTGCTTCGAGTCCACCCGGGGGGAACTTGACCCGAATGATCGAGATCCCAATTCATATCTATGCCTACTAAACCTAGACCTGTGTTGTTGTAGTCGACCTTATCGGGTATGGCATCGCTGTGATTGAAATGCTGTTCAGTTGTCCAAGAAATGCCTTCTGAACGTGAGAGGATTGCTGGTTCTAACTTCAATGAGAGACCCGTCAATGCCTCTCCATATGGTACTTCAACAGCAAGATTCGAGGCCACTCCACCAGCCGAACTTACCAGTAGAGTCTGAGTGGAACCCACTGCTGTCAAATCTCTATCCGACTCGCTCTCGAGTTCCTCAGATTGTACCACGGCTGACCACGGCATGGCCAAGAGTATGAAACAAAGCAGAACCACACCTACGGTGTGGGCTGGCGCTCGGACCATGTTTGGCGGGAGTCATGTAAGCATCTGAATCTTTCCTCAACAAAATTCCCTCACGAGAACCCCAACGGTCATCTTGAACAAACATTGGTTTGATAGAGGCACCTACGGTGCCGAGGGCCATGGTGGTGCCGAAGGCAGTGGCTGAACTCGATGCAGTTGCACTCGAGGAGTCACTGATGGAGGTCTGGAAACAAGAGAAGACCTTCGAACAGCAGGTAGAAAATCGCCGAACTGGACAACCATTCATCTTTCTGGAAGGTCCTCCAACAGCCAATGGAAAGCCAGGGATCCATCATGTTGTTGCTCGAACTTACAAGGACTTGGTATGTCGTTGGAAGGCGATGGAGGGATATCTTGTCGAAAGAAAAGGTGGCTGGGATACTCACGGTCTTCCAGTTGAGATTGAAGTGCAGAAGCGCCTCGACCTGAAAAGCAATGAAGATATCATCAAATTTGGTATGGAAGAATTCAACGAAGAATGTCGAAACAGCGTATGGACCTACGAGGATGCATGGCGTAAGATGACCGAGAGAATGGCCTTCTGGGTAGACCTAGACAACCCGTACGTCACCCTGCACGATGAGTACATCGAATCATGTTGGTGGGCTTTGTCTGAGATGTTCAAGAAGAAATTGCTGTTTCGAGGCCACAAAGTTCTACCTTACTGCCCTCAGACGGGAACCAGTTATTCGAGCCATGAAGTTGCACTTGGATACAAGGAAGTAGAAGAGCCATCAGTGTATGTCAAATTCAAGTTAGTAGATGATACTGCATCCATTCTTGCATGGACCACCACCCCATGGACTCTCCCCGGGAATGTCGGGCTTGCGGTAGGGCCTGATGTCGACTATATTCGAGTTCGAGTGACAACTCCTCCCGAAGGTTGGGATGGGCGCGGTGGTGCTGAAGTTGGTGAGGAGTTAATTCTCGCAAAAGATCTGTTCAAGGAAGTCATCAGACATCATTGTGAAGTCGTATCAGAACTCAAGGGTTCTGACCTATTGGGATTGGCTTATGAGCCATTATTCCCAGATGCTGTTGACAGGGGAGACTCTACTACAGCGTGGACAATTCTTGGTGCAGACTGGGTTACTACTAGCGATGGTACCGGAGTAGTACATACTGCCGTTATGTATGGTGAAGATGACTACAACCTTGGAATGGAAATTGGCCTACCTGCTCAGCACACCGTTGGCATGGATGGAAATTTTGTTGAAGGTGTCCATTCACAACTGGATGGGCGCTATGTCAAGGATTGCGATGACATCATCATCGATTTATTGACCGATTTAGGATTGCTATACCGCGAAAAGATGTATACTCACGATTATCCGCATTGCTGGCGCACTGGCCACCCTCTTCTCTACTATGCAATGGACAGTTGGTTCGTGCAAATGACCGCTGTAAAAGATAGGCTCTTGGAATTCAACGACCAAATTGAATGGGCTCCTGCGAATATTGGTACTGGCCGCTTCGGAGAATGGCTTCGCAATGTCAAGGATTGGGCTATCAGCAGAGAGAGATTCTGGGGTACTCCTTTGCCTGTGTGGATATGTGTGGATTGTGGGCACCAGCATTGTATCGGTTCCAAACAGGAAATGGCTGAGATGATGACTTCTGATTCCAAGATGCCCCGAGACCTACACCGACCATTTGTCGATGAAGTCAAATTGAATTGTCCTGAATGCGGAGAAAATATGGAGAGAGAGCAATTTGTAATGGACTGTTGGTTCGACTCCGGTTGTGCTACTTTCGCACAATGGCATCACCCATTCGCGGGAGAGGAGAAGTTAGCAAATTCATTCCCTGTGGACTATATCTGTGAAGGTGTCGACCAAACTAGAGGATGGTTCTACACCCTCTTGGCAGTCTCTACTACAGTATTCGATGAAATCTGCTACAAACGCTGTCTTTCTCTTGGTTTAATCCTTGACAAAGAAGGAAAGAAGATGTCGAAATCCAAGGGTAATGTAGTCGACCCGTGGGATCACTTCAACCGTGAAGGTGCCGATGCAAGTCGATGGTACATGGTCAGTGCTGGAGCACCTTGGAGTCCATTGAAGTTCGACCCGATGGGGGTGCGTGAAACCTATGCGCGTTTCTTCCTGACTTTGTGGAATGTCTATCGTTTCCATGCAGATTATGCAGCACTCGATGAGTTCAACCCTGAGAAATCCAAGGCCGAGGACAGGTCGTTGTTAGACCGCTGGATTCTATCGCGCAGTAATGCGGTAGCCACCGAATTCCACCGACTGCTTGAGACTTGGGACATCCACAAGGCGGCTCGAATCCTTGAGGGATTTGTGGTTGATGATCTATCCAACTGGTATGTCCGTCGCAGTCGCCGTCGGCTTTGGGATGAGAATGAATCCAGCGACAAAGCCTCCTGCCAACATACCCTTCACGAAGTCCTAACATTGGTATGCAGACTGGTCGCACCCATCTCTCCCTACATGGTCGACTCAATCCATCGCAACCTACACGGCACCTCAGTGCATCTAGCCGATTGGCCGGTTACTGAATCCGGTTCGAGTCTTCCGCCAAGAGACGAAGTGTTGGAAGCAAGAATGGCCTTAGTTAGACAACTTGCGGAGATGGGTCGTAAAATCAGAGTTGAGGCAAAGAGGCGACAACGACTACCTTGTGCGGAAGGATGGATTGTGGGCGGGCCAGACCTTTCTGACATGCATGACCTTTTGGCCGAGGAACTCAACGTGGAAAACATCTCCATCGAGCAGGATTTAGATCGCTTCCAGAGAGTCGAAATCCTGCCCAACCGCAAAAGTCTGGGCCGTAAAGCACGGCAAGATTTACCACAGGTTCTCGAAGGGTTGGATGCTCTTTCCGATCATGAAGTGGCTCTCGAAGATATTCGTTCGGGGCGCATGACGATCGCAGGGTACCTCATAGAAGAGGAGGATATCGAGGTACGAAGAGTGGAGAGAACAGGTTATTCTGCAATGACCGTTGAAGTCAGCGAAAATGAAGTCAGTGTCGATGTCTCTCTAGTTCTTGATATGAGTCTAGACGATGCACTTCTATCAAAGGGCTTGGCTAGAGAGATTATTCGCCGCATTCAATCACAACGCAAGGAAATGGACCTTGACATGGAGGCGACTATCGAACTCGAAGTGTGGTTAGATGAGAATTGCCCTGAATTAGTCGAGTACGACTGGGCGCATCTTTGCCATGAAACTAGAGCCAGTAAAGCCAACAAAAGCATCGGCGAAGGGCCCGCAGATGCGATATTTTTCGAAGTCGATGGAGCTAATATCTCATTCAAGATTTTCAAGCATGAAATTTGATTACCTAAATGATTAGAAGCCCGAAATCGAACTAAATCAAGGTACGATCTTCTCTTTCAGTTGAGACTTTGAACTCCCTAATTGCATTATCAAAAACACTACTCTCAATTTCACCACGACGCACTAGCGAGGACAGAGTTGCCAGAACTATGTGCTCCGCATCAATTTCGAAAAACCTCCTAAGTGCTTCACGAGTATCAGAACGGCCAAATCCATCTGTACCTAGAACAACGTAATCTCCGCCAACCCATTGCCGAATCAAATCTGGAACTGCTATCATGTTATCACTAACTGCGACGGTTGTTCCAACACTTTCATCCAAATGTTCTGCAACCCATGAGATACGAGTATCTTTAGTTGGATGAAGTCGATTCCACCGTTCAATATCTGCCGCTTCACGTCGTAACTCCCCATAGGAAGTAACTGACCAAATCTCACATGAAATATCTCTTTCTTCAAGCATCTTAGCTGCTTTTTCAACTTGCAACATGATCGGGCCTGAACCCAATAGCCTAACGCTTGGGTTTTCAGTGCCACTTATTCGATAAAGGCCTCGCAAAATACCTTCATCCGAATCTGAGGGTTTCGCAGGCATTGAGTGATTTTCATTGTAGACAGTTATGTAATAGATGACATCTTTTTCATCCACATACATTTCTTGGATCCCATTTTTGATAATCGCTGATAATTCGTAAGCATATGCAGGATCCCATGCACGAATTGCAGGATTAGTTATCGCCATCAAATGAGAATGACCATCTTGGTGCTGCAATCCTTCACCATTCAAAGTGGTACGACCCGCCGTGGCTCCAATCAGGAAACCTCTTGCACGGCTATCTGCAGCAGACCAAATCAAATCTGCAACTCTTTGAAAACCAAACATGGAGTAATATATGTAAAATGGAATTGTGGCACATACTTGAGTTGAATATGACGTAGCGCTAGCTATGAATGTTGACATTGCTCCGGCTTCATTGATTCCTTCTTCGAGTATCTGACCAGTATTGCTTTCTTTGTATTTCATTAAAACAGAATGGTCCACAGGTTTGTACAATTGCCCCTCTGGAGCATATATTCCAAATTCGCTGAATAGTGGATCCATTCCAAATGTTCTCGCTTCATCGGGTACTATTGGAACTACATATTTTCCAAAATCTCCAGATTTCATCAAACTGCGCAACAAACGTACAAACACCATCGTAGTACTCACCTGAAGCGTGCCTTTTGTACCCATGTCAAATTCAGCATAAGTGTCATCTTCAGGTATTGATATGGCAACATTTTGATTCCTACGTTCTGGTAAAAATCCACCCAATCGCTTGCGTTGTTCAAGTAAATAATCGACTTCCTCTGGGAAATCCTTTGGATGAAGATATGGTAATTTTTCCAATTCGGAATCTGTGAATTTCAATCCCATATCATCTCGTATAAATTTCAATACTTCTTGGTCCGCCTTCTTTTTGCCATGAGTAGAATTTCTACCAGCAAATGTCGGCCCTAAACCCCATCCTTTTATGGTCCTAGCAAGAATGACTGTTGGCTCACCTTTGTGCTCTATTGCGGCTGAATATGCAGCATAGATCTTTATTGGGTCATGACCTCCTAAATCACTGGCTAAAGCCTCTAGCTCAACATCTGAAAGATGAGAAACCATCGCTGCTAGTTCAGGAGTATCAAAAAGATCAGAACGAATTGTCGCACCATCAGCGGTCATAATTCTCTGTTCATCTCCATCAACAATAGACTCTAATCGCATAGCCAATTTTCCATCTACATCCTTAGCGAATAAATCATCCCAAGATGAACCCCACAAGCACTTGATGACATTCCAACCGGCACCAGTAAATCTTGAAGATAGTTCTTGTATTATCTTGCTATTACCCCTTACTGGCCCATCTAAACGTTGCAAATTACAATTGATGACCATCACTATATTGTCCAATTTTTCTCTAGATGCAAGAGTCAATTCAGAAAGCGACTCTGGCTCATCTGATTCTCCATCTCCCATAAAATACCAAGAAGTTGTTTCAGATGTATCAACCAAATCTCGATTATGTAGATAGCGATTAAAGCGCGCTTGACGTATTGCAGTCATTGCTCCAAGGCCCATACTTACACAAGGATATTCCCAATAATCAGGCATTAATCGAGGATGTGGGTATGAAGACAATCCAACATTGAATGCCTCTTGACGGAAATTCTCGATGCGCGCTTCATCCATTCTTCCCTCAATCCATGCCCGCGAATATAATCCCGGACTGGCATGCCCTTGCCAATAGACATGATCGCCATTTCCAGATCCATCTTTGCCTCGGAAAAAATGATTCAATCCAACTTCCCACAGATGTGCAATACTAGCATAAGTGGAAATGTGTCCTCCTATGCCTTCGAAGAATTTGTTTCCACGAGTCACCATCATCATCGCATTCCAACGAATGAGATCTAGAACTTTTGATTCCATATTCAAATCGCCAGGATATGTTGGCTGATCGTTTGGATGTATTGTATTGACATACGCGGTATTGGTCAAACTTCCGACTGGCACCCCTATTGATTTCGCTAAGGATACTGTTTCATGCAACAAGAACCTCGCACGATATGGGCCTGAATGTTGTTCAACTGCAATAATTGAATCACACCATTCCTCTGTTTCCTCTTCATCTGAATCAGGGAGAGAATTAAGATTGCCATCTCCTACCATTGCATTGCCTCCTTTTTTGGTTGAATCACTGAGACTTAGAACAACAACTGCCCTATGGGCAGTTCCGGGTATGATGGTGCCTTTATCACAATTCGCCAAAGAGCATGGAACCATCCGGCTCAGATTTGAAAAACTCAATGGCTTGTCAAAGTACGTGGAAGGCGACGATGCTGTGCGGACGCTGCTGTTGACAGTCATCCCGTCATCCTTCACTTTCTTGATATCTTGGTGGTTAAGCGGTTCAATGACTCTCGGAAGTGGATTGACTGCAGTACAGATTCTTGCAACTATGGTGTATCTCGACTTGCAAGAGAAGAGACGGCAAAGCGATAACTAACCATAATCCGGCATGATTTGTTCTATTGCAAACAACGGATCTGGGTCCGTTGAGTCATGGTAAGCGATGACTGAACCTCCATCGTTCAGTATGGTTATGCTGGCAAAATCAAAGCGAATATCATTACCTGCTCCACTGGTCGAATCAAGGTCCCCCAATCCAATGAATGTTATACTGTCTGCGTAGAGATTCTCAGAATATTCTCGGATATGTAATACGACATCTACATCAGGACCTGCGGCGCTTTGATACCTGATATTCAATATAGCAAGATCGTGTTGACCACTGAGGTGGAATTCCCACTCTTCAATATCTGCAGCAAGTCCAGTCAGATCGTAGGTAGCATTGACCCAATTCTGCCCGCCATCCCATGACAATTGATGAGCGAAGGTCAGGCCACTGCGAGATACGCAATGCAGACCTCCTTTAGATTCAAAGGAGCAGTATTCTGAAGGAAGACCTTCATCGTCAACCTGATGTCTATACCATTCCCCAATCCACATCCCACCTTCAATCAGTCCAGGGTCTGCAATCCAACTGAATGTGGTTCCAAGATATGCATCATCTCCATTGTCGAAATAATTCGGGAAGAGCAAACCTCCGTCGGGAATTGGGAATGCTCTCATCTCCTTGTGCGGCTTGGTGAAATCCCACTCGACACCTAGTTCTCCAGGTTCTAGATTCAACTCAATCATGTCTAGATTCTCACTACGTCCTGGGAAAGATATCGGGTAATAGTTGAGGCCATCCAAGGAAACCTG
>DAWL01000165.1:15682-17889 GCA_002505935.1 Euryarchaeota archaeon UBA226
CCTGCAATCTCAACTTGCCATGAACGATCGTAGAATGGTTCTGTAATTCGATTATAGCACCAACTCCACTGGTCTTGTTCAGCATCGTGCAAGAATGCATAGAACTTGTCCAGTTTGAGGTCTAGACCAACGTATGGGAACCAACCCATGGAAATCAAATCGCCATTCACAGCTTGAACTATACTGCCCTCACCCAAACCCTCCTGTCCAGGAGCAGTTGGAGCGGGGGTACGGCAGCGCGAATCCGGAATTACAGTTGGCAGATATGTACCCCACTCATGCCCCCTATCATGAGTCCACACGGGGTATTCTCCACCAAAATTCAGAATGCTTCCTTCCTTGGTGGCAGCGATATAATGTTCACAACAATTGCCACCATGATTCTTGTCAAATACTGCCCAAGGGTAGTTGTTCGCATGGCTCTCATTCAACATTTGTTGAATGAAATTTGGATCATTGAGTTTGGAGAAATTGTCGACATAGGCCAAATCTAACGAAAGGAAATCTCTCAGATCAGGTAGATTCTCCATACCCGGATCAATCTGTACATGGTCGGAGAAAGCATCCGTTTCTCCAACGCCCTCCACGTCCAATACTTCATCGCCCGATAAACAACCACTGAGCACCATGAAACCAGCAACGAGCAAAGAAAAAATCGCCTTCACCCTCGGCCTCATGCGTCGACCTGTAGGCGGCTGTATATCTTGATTGGGATTCAACAATCAACGCTTGGATAGCGGGCCTAGACCAAGAACGAACATCATCCTACCAACAGGGGTCCTATGCGCCTTGAAAAGATCCACATGATGCAAACCTACTCTACAGACAGCAAGACCTCGGATGGAAAAGGCCGTGTGCCAACGCTCTCTTTCCTCATTAGGGAAAATCTTACGGAAACGTTCTTTCCATGCGATAACTTTGCAGTTCCAACCATACTTCTCCTTGGCATCAGCCACTAGTTCGATGAATTTCATCTTCCCCTCGTCGGAATGCAAATTCTTGATCTCGACCCTGACCGGTTTCTCGGTCTTCCCCAATGCTTCAAGAACCTGAGAGAGGGTTGGTATCTCGAGTTCATGTTCCTCCAAAGCAACTCTCCTGATTTCATCAGCATTCAATTCCTGAAGTGGAATCGACTTACTATCCCGCTTGATAAAATCATCATGATAAACCACTAATTCTCCATCTTTGGCCTCATGAACATCGAATTCCCAATACTTGAATTTCTTGTGTACCTGAAGCCCCCTAGCGGATCTCAGACATTGCAGAGTATTCCCTGCGTGGGGGAGGACGTCGCCCCCAAGTCGGTGACCGAGATTACCCATGTAAAGAGGACAGGGGGGCCTTCAAACTTGAATCCGTCGGTATCAAACCGCATCAATCCACTATTGTAGAGAATTGGTGAATACCATATCATCGACATTCAAACAGCGCACCACCTCAACGAGGTCCTGCAAAGTCTGCTCTTCCAGATTGTCCGTCTTCTGAAGAATGTCCACTCTTTTCTTTACTACCATTAGAGTGGGAGTTGTATCTACGCCCAAGGCCTTGACCAAGTCTGGTTCTACACCGGCATTAATACGGGCGAACTTGACATCTTGGTTATCATCTGCAACCTTATTGAACGCTGGTTGGAATGCTTCGTGTATCGGATCATTGGGCATCCAGATATCGATGAATACCGTCTCATTCTCTGCTAGAGTCTCCTCTATGTTCTCCCAATCCATGTCTAATGTCCTACTCACCGGATACACCCCGCCTGTTGGGTTCGTGACTTCCTACTTGAAAGAAAGGGGTATTCGACGCGTAATATTCCAGCCACAAACATTAGTTGCATTCATCAACTTCCGGCTACTCGCGCCTAAAATGAGACCCTTTGCAAGGGCCGGTATTCTCAGCCTTCTGATGCTACTTTCTTTGGCAAATGTCGGGATTGATGAAACGGCGGCAGAAAGTACAGTTCCCGACGTCATAATCTCTGAAATCCTTGTCTCAGCAAGTAGCGAGGATTACAACGGGACAGATTGGAATGGCGATGGAGTCATCGGCTCTTCCTCTGACCAATTCATCGAATTGTGGAACAGAGGCAGTACTGATGTCAATATCTCTGATTGGTGGCTCGACGATATTCTCATCGGTGGTTCGGCACAATGCTCCATTGGCTGGAATACCACATTGCTAGCTGGAGAGAGAATCGCCTTTTTCCG
>DAWL01000059.1 GCA_002505935.1 Euryarchaeota archaeon UBA226
ATCTACTAATTCCTTGACTAAGTCGATAGGTTCTATCTTCTGATCAACATGTATTCTACAATGACGTTTGAGAAATATCTCTGGTGAATTTAGACCATAGATACAGGAGACACTGGATACCACGACCACATCTGGACGTGTCACTAAACTGGCAACTGTGGCAAATCTCTCCTGTTCCACGCGTTCATTGATAGAAAGTTCCTTGTCGATATACAAGTCTCTCTTTGGTAGGTAAGCCTCTGGCTGATAGTAGTCATAATGACTGACATAATATTCAACCGCATTTGATGGGAATAGTGAACTCAGTTCGTGATATAATTGTCTAGCTAAGGTCTTGTTGTGGCTCATTACTAAGGTAGGAATATTCAGCCTTTCAATCAAATGTGCCATGGCAAATGTCTTGCCTGAACCAGTTACTCCTAACAGGATGCATCTATCCTGATTATTTTCCAATTGAATTTGTAAAGATTCAATTGCACTTTCTTGGTCACCAGCAGGTATGAGGTCAGTATCTAGTACGAACCTAGAGACATTTGGGTCCAAGTGTTCCTTGACAGCCCCTTCTAGGGCCTTTGTTATGTCAAAGGGATCATCACTGGGTTGTCCAACCATCTCATCACCATCAGGGTAGGAACAAACCACCGTTGACGTGAATCACAGCTCCGTTAACATAGGCAGAATCTGTAGAATAGAGGAAACTGACTACACCGGCAATGTCTTCTGGTTGACCTATTCGTTGTAGTGGAACCTCGGATTCTCTTTGCTTTCGTTTCTCGGCACTATCTCCTGCCAGAATATCAGTGTCCACGTATCCTGGAGCGATGATGTTCACTCTCTGCCCCTTGGGGCCTACCGCCTGAGCAAGACTGCGTGCCCAAGCATGTAACGCTGCTTTACTAGCCGAGTAATCAGCACCATGTGGCGAACCTCGAACCCCTAATTGGCTACCAATGACCACAATTCTTGCATCATTGGAGAGGAATTCTTGAACAGAACGCCAAACCATGAATGCCCCTTCAAAATTGGTGGACATAGTCTGTCGCAATCTTTCGTGATCAAGTTCATCTGCAGCCATTCGGTCGTATCTGCCATGATTGAGAACCAGAACATCAAGACCAGAGGCGAACCATGGATGGTCTGCTAACAATGCAACTTCTCCCATGTCGCTGCAGTCGACCTTCACCGCAACTGCATCCGAACCAGAAGCGAGAATCCTACCAACAACTTCCTCTGCTGGACGTGAAGATGTATGGTAGGTCAGTAGAACTCTGTAGCCATCAGCAGCCAATCGTTCGCAAACAGCTGCACCGATACCTCGTCCACCGCCGGTGACTAGGGCAAGAGGGGCTGCCATAGCCGAGCGATTGAGTAGGAGGACTTGAAACCGTCCACCTTGGTTTCTGTCTATTCAAGGAACTGAGCAAGGTGCGGAGGGGTCCAACCTTCAGGTTTCATGACCTTACCATCTTCTCTTCTCAGAACTTTGCCATCAACTAGTTTTGCCATGTTGGAACGATGTACCTCGTCGAAGGCAGCATCGTAAATGTGCTGCATTCCGTGATTGATGATTGTGCCAGCCAAGATGTAGCCGATATCAGCCAAAGCATCGAGCACCTCGACTAGATCGCCTGCGCGGGCGGCTTCTGCATATTCCTCTACTTCCTCAGTAAGTAGTTTGATTCTCAACTCGATTAATTCATCCGGCCCGAGTCCGGGTTCATCCAGTGCAGGTATCTCAAAGGCATCATTGAATTCAAGCAATGACTTGACGATGGGGTTCATGCTCCTGCGTCGCCAAGACGGCCTTTCAATTTCACGAAAGGAATAGGTCCAGAGCTAATCCGCTCAATAATAACCAGCCAGTGGAAACGCTGGCACGAAATAGGTTGTTTTGGAAAGCGCCCATATTGCTGCTCCCCTTACTCAAAACTAGGAGATTCAATGCCACACTTGCTCCTGTTGCTACAAGCCACCAAATTTCTTGATTAACGAAAATAAGCAATATTCCCCACGCCATGGTCAAGAATAACGCTGTTCTGATTGTAGTCTCTGGACCGAATGCAGCGGGGAATGAGTGGATATTATTGGCTCTGTCACTATCGATATCCATCAGAGCATATCCGATATCAAAGGCAGCGATCCAGATTCCAACAGCGATTGAAACGAGGAATATTTCTGGCCACCAGTGCCCTTTGGTGATAGCCGCCCAGCCTAGTTCGCCTCCAACTATGCCGAGCCAAGCACCGGCAGGGGCGAGCCCCAAGCAAAGGCCTAGCCAGATATGACAAGCCCAAGTCTTTCGTTTCATGTATGGATAAATGAAGAAACAGGCAACGGGTAACCATGCCATCATCAATGCCACTTCATTCAACATCCAGGCGCCAATTAGAAGCATTCCCAGAAAGATAGCAGATAATGACCAGGCAGTACCCATTGTCATAATTCCACTAGGCAAGTGCCTTGAAGCGGTTCTGGGGTTTGCAGCATCGATTTCCTTGTCGATTATTCTGTTCAAGGACATTGCCAGTCCTCTTGCACCGATAGCAGCAACTAGAATCCACGCGAGTTGTTGCCAAGTTGCTCCACCAGCCAGTAGGGCGCCGATGAATACGAAAGGCAGACTGAATAGCGTATGTTCAATCTTGATGAATCCGAGTATCTCTTTCAGACCCAAGGCCACCCCTCCTCCTTTGCCATATTGTCAATCCTTTCTTCAGCTTCAGAATCGTGTAAAGTCATAGCAGGCCAACGCCGTACGGGTAGGGGGCCTGTTTCACTGGGAATTGGTGCGGTTGCGTCCCATGCCACGCGTTTGTTCTCAGAATCGAAGTGCAAATCTCTGCTAACTTCAAACCTACAGAATAGTTGCCAAAGTAGGCGTCTGCGAGAGCCATCGGCATGGATATCAAATTCATCGTCAGTAATAAAAATCCATCTCAAATGTTCACTATTTTCTAATTGCCAAATCGATTTAATCAATTGAGATATTTGTTCACGTTGAAGCCTCGCTGCCTCATCATTAGGATTTTCCGTGTTAGAATCCGGCGGCGGCCCCCCCTCAATCTTGGTGGTGACCAACAATATTGCTGGACGCAACATCCTCGCCTGCTCTACTGCTGGTAGTTGTAGTACGGATGGAATAATCTTCTCATCAGGCCCTGTGGGCGGAATAGATCCATGCAGCGGGTCTTTTGAAACTGGGGTTGTTGCATCGATGAGCAATTTATCGTGAATATTCTCCCATGGTGATGCTTGTGCCAGTTGATCCGCCACCATGCCTGGGAGTGTAATCAGATCATGTTGCGGGTCGACCTTCGAATCCAAAGAATCCAGTAAAGCCTCAAGATCTTTGACTTGATGATTAGGGTCGACAGAGACTACGACTTTTAGGAACATTAGTTGGCCTGCTCCTAACAATCCTAGAGCGGTTTTTCGCGCTTGCCGGGGGTATCGTTGTTTAGAGGCTAGAATCAACAGGTTGTGAAATCCAGTTTCCAAAGGCAGGAACATGTTGATGACATCTCTATGTTGGAAGCGTAAAACCGGTAGGAATGCGTCGCCTACGGCTTCACCAAGATAGCCGTCTTCCATTGGGGGTAGGCCGACAATAGTTGCGGGTAATACTGCATTCTTGCGTGTTGTGATTGCAGTAACGTGCATTACAGGGAATTCACCTTCAAGAGAATAATAGCCGAAATGGTCTCCAAACGGCCCTTCAGTTTGTGTTTCACCAGGAATTGCATAGCCTTCAATGACGATGTCTGCCTCTGCTGGAACCAAGAGATCTTGAGTCTTAGCCCGAACTAATCGCAAACGCCTGTTTCCTAGCAAACCTGCAAACATGTACTCCTCAAGATTGTCGGGTAGTGGTGCGATGGCTGAGAAGATCAACTCCGGCGGGCCACCGATACAGATTGCCACGGGCATTCTTCCTTCTTGTGCAGCTGCGTGATCTGCGCCATGTTTGTGAATTTGCCAATGTAAACCGATTTCAGTTGGGCCAAATATCTGCCCTCTGTACATACCTAGATTGTGTTCACCAGAATCAGAATCTTTGGTTACAACCAACGGTAATGTGATGAATCTCCCACCATCTTGTGGCCAAGTCTTAGGAATTGGTAATTTGGTGACATCGAGATCTTTGTGTACAATACGCTGACATGCTGCTTTTCTGATTCTTCGAGGCGCCATGGATAGTGCAGATTTGAGCAATGGTAGCCCTTTCCATGGACGCTTCATGATGGCTCCGATATCCGGTTTCATCAATGCAACCATTCTCTTGCCAATGGCATCCGGTTCCTCTACTCCGAGGGCACGTATGGTGCGTTCTCTTGTACCAAAGAGGTTCATTGCCAAGGGAATCTCTGAAATGCTACCATCTGGAAGCTCAGGTTTCTCAAATAAAACTGCAGGCCCACCATGCTTTACCAACCGATCAGCGATAAGCCCTGCTTCCAGTTCAACTTTGATTGGCCGGTTGATGCGCAGCAGTTCGCCTCTTCTTTCGAGGTCTGCAAGCCAACGGGACAGTGTCCTCCACGCCACAACAAGGCCTCGGGACTTCAGGATATGAAACCATGTCTAGGCACCATCTCAAGTCGCACATAATAGTTGGATTGATGAGCCAGCCTCTTCTGCCCCTATGTGGAACCATGCCGAGTGAGTGCGAAGTTCTGGTTATCGGTGCAGGTCCTGGCGGTGGCTCAGCGGCTCTACATGCGGCCAGATTGGGATTGGATGTCATCCTAGTAGAGGATCACGCAGAAATCGGTACTCCCGTACACTGTGGGGAATGTCTCTCATCTCTAGCGGTCGAGAATCTTGGCCTAGAAATTCCAGAAGAAGTGGTTGCTCTAGAGTGTAAAGGTATCAGGGTAATTTTTCCTGATGGTACTGCACGACTTCTTTCTGAAGAGGGCTATGTTCTCGAAAAACACCTCTTTGAGCGCTGGTTGGCTGAAGAAGCAGTTTCTGCAGGAACTAAAATGAGATTGTCTCACAAAGTGGAGAAGATGCAGCGAGAATACAATTCAGAAAATCAATTTACCAATTGGATTATTGAGGGCAAAGGAGAGGAGTTTCCAATTAGTGCAAAAATTGTCATCGATGCCTCGGGAGTTTCTGGCGTTGCAGCCAAGTTGTTGCAGATGGATGATGGCATAGAAGTCATAGCGGGGTTCCAATATGAGATGGAAGGAATCGAAAATGACGGTTACCTCGATTTCTATCTTTGGCCAGACTATTCGCCGCATGGATATGTCTGGATGATTCCAAAAGACTCAGGCAGAGCGAACGTAGGTTTGGTAACCACTGAGAAGAAAGGCGCAGTGAAGTACTTGGATTCATTCATTGAAGATACATATCTGAAGGACATGGAAAAGGCCAATCCTCCTTGGCGCCAAGATGGACGTAAGGTTCGTCCATTTGGCGGAACTATCCCAATTAGTGGACCTAGAAACAATACTACTGCCGATGGCTTGATTCTAGTTGGAGATGCAGCGGGTTTCACTTCACCATTGTTTGAAGGAGGCTCTCATTTAGCGATGAAATCCGGCCTTTTTGCCGCCCAGGTTGCAGGCTCCGCCCTCTCAGACAACGATTTGTCAGATGCGAAGTTGAAGCGATATGAAGAATTGTGGAAGAAGGAATTCCCTCCATATGACAAGATTCTCAAGGGGAAAAATGCATTGTATCGCTTAAGCCAATCAGATCTTTCATTCATGGGAAGATGTTTACCAAAGGAAATGGCAGGTATGAGCCCATTGACCAAGTTGTTTGTTGGGTTGAAGATTCTATTCCTAAGGCCTTTGTTATTGACGCGAAATGTGATCTCCGTACTGTTGTCATTTGGATATAGCCGCGCCAAGTACTACGGCTGGTAGAGCAGGTTATCAAGCCGAGCCAATACGGATGGATGGAACAACATGTGGGGAGCAAGCCTTCCAATCGCCTGTATAGCAGCATTCTCTCTAGCTGTTGACCTACCGAGTAGGCTTCAGAAAAGGTGGCTGCAGCATGTCTTACACATTCTCGTCTTGTTGCCATTTGTTGTTATGGCCTTCCTTTTCTTGGCAGATGCCCATACATATCGACTGGTATGGGAACACGGAGGTGCAGACCTCCCTCTTAGATACCGCTTAGCAGCCTTGTGGGAAGGTCGAGAAGGTCCAATTTTGATGTGGGCTGCTTGTATGTCATTGATTGGAATGTTTACCCTGAATGGCACTAGTGGCGAATCTGAATCCAGCAGAAGGTTACGTATGGCTTGGTTTCACGGTTTTACCACATTCATGTTGTTCTTGGCTTGGGGGATGGGTGCTTTCGATGCGGCCCAAGACCCTAATGCGCCTAGGTCGCAATTGAATGAATTGCTTCAGACCGATTTGATGGTTATTCATCCACCTATCATTTTCCTTTACTACTCTCTTTGCATCGCTCTGAGTAGTGTTGTTCTCGCCGCTTTATTCGATGCTGAGAGTGAAATCGACACTCTTTCAGAACGCCTGATACCTTTGGCTCGCCCGACCATGTTTGTAGGTACACTAGGTATTGGATTGGGAGGGTTGTGGGCATATACTGTTCTGGATTGGGGTGGTTATTGGGCCTGGGATCCCGTTGAAACTGCAAGCCTCCTCCCTTGGTTAGCAGTAGTGGTACTGCTGCACTTGCCACAGCGTCCACAGAGAACTGATGCTAAGTGGTGGGCATTGGCAGGATTGATGCCTGGCGCTTTGGCGATTCTTTCTACTTTGGTTACCAGAGCCAATGGAGTATGGGTCAGCAGGCACGCTTTCGTTGGCGATGGTAGCGGTTCTGTCCCAGAGGATGTATGGGGTAGAATGATGCTTATTCGTGGGGACATTGGAGTTGGAGTCGAAGTTGTAGGCTACCTCTTGTTAGTTATCTTGCCTTTGTCTACTTGGGTGGCTTGGACAATGCGCCAGCAACTACGTTCTGCTGAAGATTCTCATGCGCTTCCATCTAATTGGTCAATACCATGGATGGTTGTTCCATTATCGGCGATTCTGATGCTATTGATGCAACCTTTGGGCGAGGAACAAGTCGCTGAGATTCTGTGGGGAAGCGTTTCAGGATTGTTTGTTTCAATAGTTGCCTTTTCGCCCCTATTTTCTCTCTTGATGTATCGTCACGAATTGCTTGAACGTTTGAAAGAAGTTCCTAATCTTCTAGTTCTATTCGGTACCATTTCGGCTGCATTCCTTTGCGGGGATGTTATTCTTGCAAGTCTGTCAATTCTCATCATCTTGCCAATTATTGCACAGAAAGATGGCTACAAGGCTGGATCATTGCTTGCTATTCCTATCCTCTTCTGGATTTTCACCGCATGGGCGCAGGTGGTCGAAATCTCAGCCGCTGCTGTGGGCATGGGTGCTGTGTTGCTACCTTGGCTGATATTTTCTGAGGAAGTAGATGAGCCTAGGGAAGCTCCTAATCCTCAAAGATTGGCCTTGATGGCTCCTTCGACTCTAGGTTCTACATTCATTCTCTTGACCTGGATGCTATTGTTTGCCAGTATAGATTCACCTAGATTTGAGGCACAGGAATTGTTAGGATCGATATTGATTTCATTGGTGGTTCTTGCCTTGACGATATTTGGCTGGCGTAAGAAAGTCGCGAAACAGCAGCAATTATTGCTGGCTGCTGGAGTGTTGTTGTTGGCCTTGTTATTGGCAGCAATGGCGCACAATTCTCTACCCGGAGATCCCAACGAGGCCTTGTCGGGGGCCTTTGTCAGGGGACATGTTGCTTGGCTGCTGATTCTACCATTGATGGTGGCAATTCCTGCAATGATTGTTGAGGTATCTACCGCCATAACTTCACTACGCAAAAGGCTGCAAAGAAGAGGAAGCAAGGGGTCTAGTAATCGTTGGCGGACTCTTGGAGCACATGTCGTACACCTCGGTATTCTGTTGTTGCTACTGGGCCATGTTTTCACTACCACGCTGATAGATAGAGGTGATGCTGACCATCGACATAGTTTGGAAAAAGACGAGGCAAAGGTGGTGGGTGATTATGCTTACATATTCCGCGAAGTGGTTATCATCTCTGATGATGAAGAAGAATTCAGTGAGCGCTTTATTGTGGGGGATGGATACATTGGCGCTAGGATAGATGTACACACTTTGGATGATGGAGAGGTGGGCGAACTTCTGGCTACTTTGGAACCAGGAGTATTGAGGTTCGACTCACCAAATGGTCGTGTCAGCGCGCGAAGTGAGATAGACAGTAAGGCAAGATTGCACGGAGACCTGATTATGATCTTCGATTCAAGCCAAGCGGGGGGATTGATGACCTCTTCATTGATGGGTGGATTGGATGATGTTGATTCAATACGAGTGACTATTCACGACCTCAAAGGTAGTCATCTGGTGTGGTTGGGTTGGACATTGATTCTTGCGGGATTGATATTGGGCTCAGCAACTTGGCAATCTGGCGTTTCTTCAAAGACAGAGGAAGAGTGACCAGCAACTCGGTATGCCGATTTGAGTTCTCTCCTACCTCCGTTCCAATGATAAAGGGGGAGTGGGTCGGCGGGTCGCCCTTGAGGGGTAGGATGCGTTTGAATGGAGAACGGAACCATCGTCCATGTAGATTATGAATTGTACAATGCTGATACCGGCGACCTGTTGGAGACAACGATTGAAGAGGTTGCCAAGGAGCACGAGGTGCATCAGGAAGGAAGAGGCTACAGCCCTTTGGTCACCGTAGTTGGTGCAGGTCAGTTAATCGAAGGCTTCGAGGACAGCCTGTTAGAGGCTGAAGCAGATACTGAGTACGATATCGAGATTGAGCCATCCAAGGCATATGGAGACAAGGACACCACCATGATTGAGACTATCAATCAGGACAAGTTGATGCGCGCAGTCAACGATCCACAAAGTCTAGCCATTGGCTCTCCAGTTGAAATTGGAGGCCGAACAGGAATTCTCACTCTATTTGCAGCAGGTAGAGCGCGTATTGATTTCAACCATCCATTGGCAGGACGTACACTTCGCTACAAGTATACTATCGTCAAGGTAGTAGAAGACCGAGTAGAGAAGGTGATGGCATTGTTGAAATCAAACTCTGGACACGAAGATTTCGAAGTTGAATTCGATGGTGATGATGTAGCGATTACTGTTCCGCAAACTATGCTATTCGATACCAATGCAGCGATGATGAAATTCCGCGTAGTAACCGTGCTCAGAGATGCTTTGGAAGTAGGCAAGGTCTCTTTTGTGGAAGTTCATGAACCGCGAACAGTTGCTGATGCAGAAGAAGAAGAAGAAGAAGAATGCCAAGATGCTAATTGTGGAAATCCTGATTGTGGAAACGAATCACATAATCGCGGCGAAGAAGAGTGAAACCTACTTCTTTGAAGACAAAAGGTGATGATGCACCTCTTCTCAGCGAGGCATGAGAGCGATGTCCGAAGAGGATGCACCTTCCGAGGAAGAGGATGATTCTCTAGAAGAGGAAACCGTCGAGGAAACGGTTTCGGATTCACCTATTGTTGAAGAAGAAAGTACTGATGAAGAGTCAGAAGAGATTGTACAGAATCAGTTTACTGCTCCGTTACCCGATGATAAATTCAGTCGATTTGAGACCTATTCGACATATATCTTGGTTGGAGTCATTTCGTTGCTGTTGTTGGGTTCCTTGCTCATTCCTTCGGTGTTTTGGGAAGGCCTGCTCAAGCCAACAGTTTGGGATCCAATAACTCAGGATGCTGTAGAGGGCGATGCAGGCTACAACTCGTTCAATACCCTGCTCTTCACCAGTCTATTGTTGCTGTTTGCAGTAGTTCTTTCTGCTTATTTTAGAAAAGCACGATTTCCCGCAGATGCTAATGTCATCATTGCCTTCGTTCCATGGGTAGTATTGGCCAGTGTCTTGCGGGTATTGGAGGATTCCGAATTATTTCCAGAGTCTTATCAGATTCTATTCATCTCTCCATTGATACATCTTCATCTTGCCTTCTGGGTTATTGTCACTGCAGCGTTAGGGCATTGGGCTGAGAAATTACCTTCCGATAAAGGAGAAACAATTGCTGTTGGTGGAAGACAACGCCTCGTTGCAATAATCCTCCTTCTCTTTATGTGGCTGCTTCTCTTTTCTCCAGCCTTGGCTGCCGATGAGTCAATCGGTATGTTTTGGCCCGTTATTGGATTGATTTCTGCCATATTAGTCGCAAGTTGGCTAGCCAAAGACGAAGGCGGTAGTGGGATGGAATGCAGCCTTCTTGCAGTGGGGAGTGGGGCCGTAGTTTTGAGCGTCAGTCTTTGGCTCCAATTCCAATTCACTCCATGGCATGCAGGGCATGATCCTACATGGTGGCCTGCTTTTGTGATTCTAGGTGTACCTACTCTTCTGTGTTGGCAGTTGTATAGGATGGGTAGCGAAGCCAATTCAAGAATGATTGCTAAAGGATACGATAGTGGTGTAATTCCATCTCATATCAGTCTTGAAGAATGGGAGAAAGGGAATCCTGAGGAGAAGGAAGAGTACGAATTAGATGCAAGAATGGCATTATTGGCTAGCCCCTTGGTATTGACATTCGCATTTGGGCAGTTATGCGACGGCCTAGCAACTTGGATGGGCATAGATTTCTTCGGCTACAGTGAGAAGCATGTAGTGAGTGCAGAAGTCATTGAATGGGGTGCTGCGTTGACCGGTGGTGCTGGGGCTTGGTTGTTCTTTGTCACCAAACTTCTCCTGACAGGTGCCTTGGTTTGGTTATTCACACAAATTCGCATTGAATATCGCCATAGGCATCTCCGCTTATTGGTGGTTCTAGCATTGTTGATCGTTGGGTTAGCGCCAGGTCTTCGCGACCTCGGGCGATTGATGCTCGGCGTCTAGAATTACGGGCCTTGCGACCATATGCTTCAAGGGCAGACGCGAAGTCCCTAGCCACAAGAGGGGAAGATATGGACCGACTATCGACTCGAGTTGATACTTCGTCTCCCGAATTTGAAGCAAGAAAGCGCCACAATCTGGCTTTGCTTGAGGAATTGGATGGGAACTTGAAGACTGCACGTATGGGTGGCGGTGGAAAATATGAGGCGAGGCATCGCAGTCGCGGTAAATTACTGCCGCGCGAGCGAATCGACAGAATCATCGATGCAGGAACCGCTTTCCTCGAGTTGTCAACTTTAGCAGCCAATGGTCTGTATGATGGCAAAGCGCACAGCGCCGGAATTGTGACCGGTATTGGGATGGTGCATGGAAGAGAATGTATGTTCGTAGCCAACGATGCAACCGTCAAGGGCGGCTCATACTATCCAATCACGGTCAAGAAGCACATTAGGGCACAGGAAATCGCTGAGGAAAATCATCTTCCATGCGTCTATCTGGTTGATTCAGGTGGCGCATTCTTGCCATTACAGGACGAGGTTTTCCCAGACAAGGGGCATTTTGGCCGCATCTTCCGTAATCAAGCAATGTTGAGTGGTAAGGGGATACCACAGGTGGCAGCGGTACTAGGTTCCTGTACCGCTGGTGGTGCTTATGTTCCAGCCATGTCGGATGAGTCAATCATCGTCAAAGGAAACGGCACCATCTTTCTAGCAGGCCCTCCTCTAGTCAAAGCTGCTACAGGAGAAGAAGTAAGCGCTGAAGATCTAGGTGGGGCAGAGGTCCACACCGTAGAATCTGGAGTGGCGGATCATTATGCAGAAGATGAGAATCAAGCACTTCACTTGGTAAGGAATGTCATCGAGAACCTGAATCCAAAGCAAAAGACTAGAATTGACCGTAGTGCTCCTGAAGAACCCGCTTTTAATCCTGAAGAATTACTGGGTATCGTCCCTGAGGACAACCGCACCCCGTACGACGTCAGAGAGGTAATCGCTCGAATCGTTGATGCATCACGTTTCCATGAATTCAAAGCCAGATATGG
>DAWL01000136.1 GCA_002505935.1 Euryarchaeota archaeon UBA226
CCTTCGATGGCATAAACCCAGTCAGTCCAGTGTCCAGTGGATGATTTCATCGGCTCATTCAATTTGTCTGTGAGAGACTTCCATCGGATAATTACAAGATAACCTAGAATGTGCAGGTAATATCGTTGCTCGTGGATGACGCGTGAGATTCTTCCAAATGGAGTTCTGCGTTCTTTTTGGTCTAATGTGAAAAACCAACAAGTTAGAGGAGTCAGGATGAGAATAATACCCATCATTGTCCAATATGGGTTGAGTTCCACGAGGTCTGCGCCTAGGCTTTACTTCAATAGTCTTGTCAGAGCATCTATCTCTTGATGCATATGTTCTGAGCCTCTGAGAAGAAGGCAAGAGACCATTCTCCACCCTCTCTTCCGACTCCTGAATTCTTGGTTCCACCGAATGGAACTCTCAAGTCCCTGTGTAACCAACAGTTGATCCAGACCATTCCACTATCGATTGCTTCAGCAACCCGTCCTGCTTTCGCAATGTCGCTACTCCATACCGAACCTGCTAGGCCATATTCTGTTGCATTTGCCATTACCACGGCTTCTTCTTCGCTGTCGAATGGGTGAACTACGACAACAGGGCCGAAGATTTCTTCGGTGGAGCATCGAGATTCACTATCAAGTCCAGTAACAATTGTGGGCTGCAAATAGGCTCCAGCAGCGAGTTCACCTTCCAATTCGGGACGCTCTCCACCATGAATCAGAACACCTCCTTCCTGTTCCGCCAAAGCGATGTATGACTCGACCTTTTGGCGATGCTCTTGGGAAATCAATGAACCGAGTTGAGTTTCTTCATTGGAAGGATCTCCAATCACCATCTCTCCTACATGTTCGCACAGCATTTGCACGAATTCATCGTGGATTTTTCTTTCAACTAGTATTCTCGAACCGCAGAGACAGACCTGTCCCTGGTTGAGAAAAGCCGATCTGGCGACTCCCGCAACCGTGTTCTGCATGTCGGCGTCTGCAAAGACAATGCTTGCATTCTTACCACCTAATTCAAGACTCAATTTCTTGAACATCGGCGCTGCAGTAGCGGCAACCAATTTGCCTGTGGCGGTGCCACCGGTGAATGAAATGAGTTTGATTTCTGGGTGTTCGACTATTGCTTGACCAACTTCTGAACCAAGACCATGGACGATATTCACTACCCCAGCAGGTAAGCCAACTTCCACCAATACTTTGGCGAGTAGGTCTGCGGTAAGTGGAGTTAGTTCGCTAGGTTTGGCTACAACGGTATTCCCCATAGCCAGAGCCGGAGCTATCTTCCAAGACAGAAGATACAACGGTAGATTCCAAGGGGTGATCAATCCCGCAATTCCAACAGGTTTCTGAATTACGTTATTTTCAGCGTCATCCATCGGGAATTTCTTGTCTTGCATCTTGACAACCTGTTCTGCAAAAAATCGGAAATTTGCAACACTACGTGCCGCATCAACATTTCTTGCCAATGTAATCGGTTTACCGGTATCCATTGATTCAAGTGCTGCGATTTCTTCACTCCTTGATTCCAAGGCGTCTGCTATTTTGTTCAACCACGCCGCTCTGTTTTCGACAGTCTCTACTGCCCAAGCGGGGAAGGCTAGTTCAGCGGCTTTAACTGCAGCCTCAACTTCGCTTTTACCTGAACGAGGAATGCTGGCAATCTTCTGAGTGGTGGCTGGATTAAAATCATCCAATCTTGTATCTGTAGAGGTGAATTTACCTCCGATAAGATTCTCGACGATAATCAGAATTCATCACCACTGGTATCGATTTCATAGTGCCACCGATCACTATCGGGATCCCATTCATCCCAAGTTGGGATGGTCTCAAGAATTTCAATCAAATTCGAGGGGACTACTCCGGGAACGATGAACGCTTTTTGTCGATGCAACGGGTATGGATTGCGTAGTTCAATTCCTAGTACCCCAAGAATCGCCCTTGCTATGTACCAAGTGGCTTGAGAATTCCACCCGTGTGCGACTTTCACAACTACGCCTAGTCCTTTTGGATAATCGGGATGTTCTATCGCCATGCCAAGTAATCCATCTGCCCCTTCCTTAGCGATGACTTTGCCTTCTCCGGCTTTGATGATGGTTGAATCAAGTCGGTTGAATCCACCAATAAGGTCGGGGTGTCTAATCATCGCCTCCCATATCCAATCATCATTCTTCTGGCGGACCAAACCTGCATAGGTCCGAGCCAGTTCATTCACCGTGTTTGATACGGTGGGTAGTCCGCACCCATCCTTTGCAATTCTCAGTGGTTGCCACTCTTCTCCAAGGAATCCTCGCAAAGTCTGCATGTAGGATTTGAAGACTTCATGATGAGGGAGAGTATATCCCGCTCTGTTCCAACCTTTGAGCCGGCATCCCTTGAGTATGGCCGCATGTTCTCCGCTGCAGGTATGATACCACCTGCGTGGTCTTCTTACCTGCCTACCAAACTGAATTAGTGGCACATCTAAAGGGGTCAACATTAGACCCCATTCAGATTCTGAAAGTAGACTTTGAGCAGCAGCGACGTGTTCACTATCCCCATTGTGACTAGCAACCGAAATCGCCTTCTGCTCCCAATTCGTTTCGTTGTCAAGTTCATCGACAAAGGCCTTCAACATGAATGGCTTCATCATAGAGCGTCCATAACATAGAACATTGCCTCCAAAGGAGTGGATGACTTCATCTCCATGTGACCACGCGACAGCCCCATGAATTGTGGTTTCTGAAACTCCATTTCGTCTGTAGTCTACCAATGGCTCCCATTCGACATCCCTGCCGCTAGGTATGCCCTCTACATTTTCTCCCAAGGGTGAATCCGGAAAAATCCCAGAACCAGGCCTTCCCGGGGCGACTGCTGAATGCGAATCATGCCTCAGGCTCATTCGCTCCCCTCCACTATCGGTACGACTTGTTCGATGAAGGCACGCATGTTGCGGCATACGCGTTCAGAATCATGGTTGAAGAAATCAAACCAAGTCATGATTCTGTCATCTGGGTGAAACCGCTCGCTAATCTGCTGTGCTATTTCGCTAGGGTTACCAATGAGTGCATTATCTGCGGCTTTCTCGACTTTATTTGGATCGATTGTGCCTTCAAGAGCAGCCCAATAAGCGCCCAATGCCCTTTTCGCCTCCTCATTAGCTGCTTTGGATTGTTGCTCAGGGCTCAACCCCTCTTCGGCATTCAAGAAAACGAACGATGTCCTCGGCATATCCCTTCTCTGCCACTCTCCTCCATCAGGGTGATAGCAATTTGCCATTCTAGTATGGGTTGCTTCAATGACTTCGGGTTGAGTTATTGACAGGTTGAAGACTTTCACTGGTAAGATGGAGTTGGCGAATTCCTGAGCGCGCGGGTCATGGGTTCCAGCGATTAACTCCAATTGTTGGCGCGGCCAGTTTTTGGGAACGATACTGAGTTTCTCAAAGACATATCTTTTGTCGATAGGAATCTGTTCAAGTCCTTCTGCTAACTCTTGTACTGCCAACCAATCTTCGTCGCTGCGAAAGTTCTCTCGGCTCAGAATGGTTTCTCTAGTCTCATCGGAGGAGATGCTGTCGCCACGCAAGAGCCGTAGGAAGATATCTGCTGCTTCGAGGAAAATTTGGCCTCTCAAGGCTGGCCATGCTTCTTCTTCCACTGCGTTTCGAGGGTTGATTCCATATGGTCGAGCCATGAATTCAAACCTACCTGCACTGAAACCGACATGCAGTTTACGACTCTCGGACATAAGTCCAAGCAGTTGTACAGTATTGGCGATTCGTTCAGCCTGAGCAATGGGTCCTCCGCTAGCGAGAATGGAGACTACAGCTGATCCCACGTCAATCCGTTCAGTGCGCCTGAATGTTTCCATTGCTAACTGGGGAAAATCAGTACACAATCCGACCTCTCCTTGCCAATGAGGAACCACAGGTTTTGAGTTCTCTTTCTGTGTTATAGTGGACAGATGCGCTTGCGCCAACCATGCAACTCCGAACCCTAATTTGTCGGCTAATTCGACCTGCTGGAAGTAGTTCCGCATCATCTCTTGTTCACTAGGAGTAAAGCCATCTGCATCAGGGGTCTGCGAGATTGAGAAGAAGATATCATACTCCATTGGCCGCCCCCCTCGTCCTCGCGAAGAGGCCTAAGATACCCGTTCTTTTCGGTCGCTCAATAGTGCGTCATCGTCATAATCCGAGCGGGGATGCAGAGGCATGGATGAGTCCGAGGAACTGGATTCAGTCGCTGAAATAGCATCATTGTCATCACCGAGTAGGAAGCGAAAGATCATCAAAATATCA
>DAWL01000080.1:0-2151 GCA_002505935.1 Euryarchaeota archaeon UBA226
ACCGCCTCCACAGCAACTCCGGTAATCGCTCCAAGCACTCCCTTGTTGACCGCTTTACCACCTATTGCTCCTTCTATTGCAGCCTGCGCCAACGGCTTTTCTGATTCATCCTCGCCCCTACCTATTCGCTTCAACCAGGTGCGAGCACCGAGTACCAGACCAGCTCTCTTTCGCAACTTGTCGATATCCTGCTCAAGAACTGCTTGCATCATCATTCGAACTCTGAATACGCGCAATAAATCCAGATACATCCAAATTAAGAAGGCACCAAGTAACAGAACCAAGCCTGTCGCATTCACTTCAGACCAACTCTGCCAACCGAGCGGGTCGACCATCAAACGAACGGTCAATACCAACAATGGTGGCAAACAGAAGGCGAGAATTTCATTGAATGCCAACAGACCTAAGCCCTTGATCGGCAATTCTCTGATTTGCTTGATGGCCCAACCGCCATGCGGTGCAAGGACCTTGATTACCTGGTAAAGAGGTCTTGATACCAAAAGTAGCCTGAATAGAAATGGTAGGAAGGCGATGTACCAGACGTATGCCTGCCACGGCCCCGTCGGCGGAAAGTCCGGAAACACCAGTTCCATGTTTATCGACAGGGGTAGTCCTACTCATACTCTTTCGGGTCATTGCAACTCAGGATCATCGATGAATGTACCTTCAACGTCTTCGATGTATCCAACCCATGGTCCTGGAACCGGCGGGTCGCGCTTCGAGTCAATGACCGATATGACCAATCCACCAAGTACGAAACCAAGAGCGAATGGGAATATCGCCTTGCCGAACACTTCGATCACTCCTCAACGATGACCTTAGTCTTCATTCCAGATACGATTCTATCCTCTACACGATCAAGGAAATTGCAAGCCTTCCTCCCATACTTTCGTCCAAGACCATAGCCCATTCCTGCTGTTCCTGCAATCATCAAGACTTCAGCGGATGCGACAATTACTCCAATGGATCCTCCAACTAGAGCAGGAAGCATCACTTCTTCCCCCCGGACTTCTTTGTTTCATCATTCACAATACTGACCTTCTGGATACTTCCATCGTTCAGGTCTTCATCGTCTGCATACTTCTCATAGTAGTGTTTGAAACCGCTGTGTGCGATTCCAGCAACGAAACCAATCGCTACTACACCAACTACTCCTACCAACATTCTTCCTAGCATTTTTCATTCCTCCTTGTTTTCTTCGTTTTCTTCGTTTTTCTTGTCCAGCCCAATCGCCTTGGTCACTCCGCTAGCTACAGATCCTGCCACATTACTGACCGTCTCCACACCTACCTTGGTTACCTCGCCCGCTGCGTTGACCACAGCGGTTATTGCGCGACCTGAACCGACAGCCAGGTGAACAACCGTCTCCTCACCTGCATTCACTATTTCCTTGACTGCAGCGGTGAAGTCGTCGATGAGGGAACCCAATCCCTTTGCCACCTTGTCTACCGATTTCTTGCCGGACATGATTACCGGATGGGGCTGTTAGACATAAAGGACGGATGGTGTTTTTACCGGGTTGATTCCCCCGCTAAATTAGGCATCTGAAGGAAGATAGAAGAATTCCTCCGGATAGTACCCCATGTCGATTCCATGTTGAATGAAACGGCCGATATCCTGACGCAGAACGCGGCCAGTCTCGGTTAGGTCATAGTGGACTATCGGGTGCCCACCTCGACCTTTGTTAGATGACTCAACAGGCTCTATGTACTCCTTTTCTGACAATGATGCAAGATGTATCTTCAATTCTTTACGTTCGACTCCTACCGCTCTTTCAATTCGCATTATCCGGCGCGTATCAGATTCTGACTTGGCTTTCCTACTAAGATAGAGAAGTACTCGATACAAAGTGACGGGAAGATCTCTACGCTTCCTGATCTTCTCCATGCATAGGGGGTTAACTAACCACTACTTGAGAGATATGGTCAATCAAAGGACTCATGTGCCCATTCCTGATGGCGTTACCATGCCCTTCTGGCAAGACCTATCTGCATGGCTTAGTTGGAACGTTGATCGTGATTGGATCGAAGAGAACGTCAAGTGGCGTGACTTCGGTACTGGCGTACGTCTTGGAAAATTAGCGAAGGAAGGAAACACAAGTCTGGTACTCTACGATGTTGTATCCGATGTAGACATCGAGGCATTCATGCC
>DAWL01000080.1:2555-13634 GCA_002505935.1 Euryarchaeota archaeon UBA226
ATCGTCTGGATGGATCCTGGTTCCACTCACACACCCAGAACCAAGGGACAAACGCTGATTCTGGTACTTTGGCCGGATGGCGTCAAGGCAGCATAGAGCTTAGGGCTGACGCATAGATTCAGGGATACGCTTCCTCATCCATCTCTTCCATAACGGGGGAATGGTACAGGGCCAGAAACATCCATAGTAACCGGTTGGAAGTGTGGGGACTCCTTCGTATGGTTGCAACTGCCAAAATGGCGTGCTGGCCTTCATGTGATGAGCAGGATGTCGAGTCAACTCAAGCAGCGTCCAACGGCTCCAGCGAGCCTCAGATTGCCATGAATGCATTTCCGTCTGCCTCTCGCCATCTTTGCGCCTTAAGCCATAATGACGGATGTAGTTGACATATTCCAATAGGATGATCGCTACAAAACCAAACAACAGCCATGTCAATGCGGCCCACCAACTCAGCAGCAGACCCAAGGCAATGATTGCCACAATCTGTAGAACAAGGCCACGAAGAGTACGGTTGGCCCAGATAGAACGCTTTGCAAGATCTACTTTGACTGCTGAGATGAACTGCCATGGGATGGTCATCGCGATGTGAACCCACAACCCTCTGGATGCTGGAGCGCTTGCCGCATCGCTATCCAATGCGACATCCTTGTGGTGATTGTGATTATGTTCAACTGTGAAATGCGTGTAATTTACCATGAACATGATGAATCTGCCAACAGCCCATTTGAATGAACCTGGACGCCTGTGACCCAACTCATGAGCAGTTATGATTCCAGAAGCCCCTCCAACAATACCGGCTGAAACGATTCCCCAGCCTACCCACATCGTGGCACCATCTAGATTAGCTCGCCAAATCAAAACCCCAACCAATACTGGGATGACAAGAGCATGAAGCATCAGGATGGCTTCGTATGGGGACCCATTGTCTGCTGATGGTGCAGGCTTGTTCCGCTCTCCAAATAGAATGTCAAGCAAAGGATAGACACCAAGAACAAGAATAGTTCCAGAAATCATCCAAAAATCACCAATGACCAGTGACGCAACTACGACAACTGGGGTGATTAATCCGAATAGGTGGAATACCCATGGTTCCGGCTTCACAGTACACCCTGAAGTGCTTACTTCAAGGATTTCACGGCTACAAACGACGCCTACGCAAAGAAAGGAACAGTTCCTTCAATGATCTACGCTTAGGAAAAATTCCGTTGCGATATTGTTGCTTCTCCATCAATTCATGCAGATATGTGTCCAAATAATCGTCCATACTCTCACTCCCCTCGGGTAATATGAGATTGGCGTCCACTCGTATAAGTATCAAACAGTGAAAGGGCACACACTATGGTGTAATTCTAACATTTAGTGTGGCAGAATACACCTACTTCGATACTATTGGTAAGAATGCATTTGCAGCCTTTTCAGCGGCATTGGCCACATCGTCCAACCTCTGTAGAACTCTGTACATATGCATTGCAGCGAGTGCGTCCTCATCTCCAGTACTGAAAACATGGGCTGCGGCTTTCTGCTCAATTTCGTCAGCCTGATGCTCTTTCAGATTGACTGCCTTGATCAACTCCTGCAATTCTTCCTTGTGTACACGTGCATAACCTGAGAGGCACAATTCCTTGAGTTTGAGTGCCGCGTCTTCGTATTTCTCTACTGTTTCCAAGACACTCTCGGCCATTTTGACCAAATTATTCCTGGCTTCTTCATCACTATACAACTCGCGGAATGACAATTGTTCGGCCACATTCTGAGCATAATCAGCAATACGGTCTTGGCGCGTCAGCATGTATAGGAAAACCTCCTTGCCAAGGATGAGTTTCACTCTGCCAGAAAGTCGATTTCTGATTTCATTCTTGATTTCATCCGCCTCAAGTTCCAGTCTTACTGTCTCCTCAATAGCCTCGGTAGCATCTTCGCCCTTAGCAGCAATAGAAACTGCCTCAACCATTTGCTTGACAGTCTTCTCAACCGCTTCAGCGTGCCTATGGAACATTTCAATCGGAGTAGGCTGAACCCCTCTTTCTTCAGCAGAAACGTCTGGATTTTCCGATACAACCAGTGCTTCTTCGACATTTATCTCTCGATCTGCCGTTTTCCAAAGAACCACAGCGACGATAACGATGGTTACTGGTATCATCAATACCACAATCAATCCGCTGCCTCCAAACAAATAGTAGAGAATAATCGCACCAAATCCTGCAGCTGGAAGGCTCGCTACCCAACTGGCAGCAATCTTTCCGAATACTCGGAAATCAACCGCAGAAGCCCCACCTGCAAGGCCTACTCCAACCACTGCACCAACTAGTGTATGAGTGGTGGAAACTGGAACTGCCAAGAATGGCATTGAGAAAATCAAGATCGTTGTTGCCGCACCGAATTCAGCAGCGAATCCTCTAGTAGGAGTGATATCCGTGATTTTACGTCCAATCGTTTCCATTACTCTCCATCCCCAAGTGATTACACCGATGGCAATTCCTGCTGAACCTATCAGCACCAACCACAGTGGTACACCAACCTCCTTGAGTAGCACACCTTGTTCTTGCCACACCGAATAGACTGCAGCCATTGGACCTATGGCATTGGAACGGTCGTTGGCACCATGAGCAAAGGCTACATAGGCTGCAGTAATGATTTGCAACCATACGAATACTCTCTCAACGCCTTGGTACCCTTCTCCTTTGAAGAAGTCATATTTCCTTAGTACAGAGTACAATGCCAAGGATGCTAGAGTACCGATGACAATAGCCAACAATATGCTATACATAGGGAACCAAGCATTTTCTGCCAATGGATTCCAAACTCCGCCCTCACTAGCCGGTAACCAGTTGGATTTGTTTATCCATTCTGCACGATCTAGTCTGTTGATTAATCCCTTAAGAGCCTTGAACTGAAGGGCTAGTCCGAGAACGAAGAAAGTTGGGAATGCCAATAATGGTGCCATCCAGCGAGAGCGCTCGACAGGATTGTCCGCCTCATAGATTAACTTCTTGATAATCATGAATGATACGAATGCGAACACTGCCCCCATGAGTGGCGATGCTATCCAAGACATCACAACCGTGCCAACGACGCCCCAATCGATCATATCTGAATCGATAACTAAACCAATTCCTACAATACCACCGATTATACTGTGTGTTGTCGATACGGGCAGGCCAAATCTTGTTGCGACTGTCAGCCATAGGGCTGCAGCCAACATTGCTGCTATGAATCCAAACATCAGTTTAGTTGCCAGGTCTTCGTTAACGGTATCAAAATCAACCGACAGAATACCCTTACGTACAGTATCGGTTACTGCGTCTCCGGCCAAAAAGGCTCCAGCGAACTCGAATATTGCAGCGATAATAACCGCCTGTTTCAATGTCAATGCTCTCGAACCAACCGAGGTCCCCATCGCATTGGCAACATCATTTGCACCAATATTCCAAGCCATATATGCACAAACAATCAGAGCAGCGATGAGTACGTACACTGAGAAGGGGTCCATGACGAATTGCCACTCGCGTACAGTATATCACCTATATTCTAAGTAAAATATATAGTTATATGGAGAAGGCAGAATCATGGCCTCCGGACAAGGCACCACCCATACCCGAAGATTGCAATTGACAGGTGGAGCCACCTTCACCGTTAGCATACCGAAAGAATGGGCGAATTTTCATTCACTCAAAGCCAAAGACAGCCTCAAAATAGATTGGCGCCCAAGCGGAGCAATACGAATCACACCAGCAAATGAAAGCAAAGTCAAGAGAAAAGAAATCACTCTAGCCGTGGATAAGATTCCTGTTGGTTCCCTAGTAGACCATCTAGTAGCGGCATACATCGCTTCAACAGACCGTATCAAATTGATCAGCAAAAATGGTTTCAATAGAAATCAAAAATCGAGAATCAAACGTTTCTTGAGAATAACAACTGGATTCGAAATTATGGATGAGGAAGAAAATCGAATCGAACTCCTCAACTTACTAAACATTGGAGAGATGCCTCTACAGTCCAGCCTCAACAGAATGTACCTACAGTTGACTTCAATCATCAGAGATATTGTGGACGTTCTTTCTGGGGAAGATAGTTCTCTACTCATCGATGTCGAAGATAGAGAGAGAGAAATGGACGCCATTCAACTGTTGATTCAACGACAAGTAGGAGCGTTGTTAGAATCGCACAAAGTAGCGGTAGACCTGCATACCGAACGAAGGAAAGCCATTGAAATCGCCAACTTGGCGCGTACTTTGGAAAGGATGGGGGATCACGCTCAACAATTGGCCGAATTAATTCTCACTACAGAAAACAAACCAAAGCTTGATTTCAACGAAGAACCATTGAATAAATTGGCGATTTGGCAAACCTCGATCAAGGCCTTGATGGTCAATATCAGAACAAGGAACCCTCACGAGATTCATGATGCTAGAATGGCACTCAAAAAAGCGCAGATAGAACTCTCCGAACACGAAGATTCTCTTTGGGGTGGGCGTACCAGCGCAACTTCTGTTCTCTACAAATTCAGACTCTCAGAAAGTATTCGCAGACTCTGTGCATATGCAAGAGACATGGGTGAAATTCTGCTCAATATCATCGCCTGTGAAAATGCGAACCTGAAATGAAGGATTGAAGTGCAATCAGCCGCTCGCAGCCCTGTCGAGCCGGCCCCTCTGAGGAATCCGGGCTCAAGACGTGATAGCATGGGAATGGATCTTGCACTAAAGGCGAAATTGCAGAAGCAACGCTACCATATCGTAGGAGAACATGGTGGAGTGAAGATATGCCATTGGACCAAAGAAAGCCTACTCAGAGATAGACAATGCTACAAAGGCAAGTTCTACGGTATCGAAAGCCACAACTGTCTGCAGATGAGTCCTGTCGTCGACCAATGCAATCTAGCATGCACCTATTGCTGGAGAGAGCCGCACATGGATACTCTAGAACTAACTGATCAAGACCCACTTGAGTTGTTGTATGAAAGCGTAAGAGCGCAAAGGCGCCTCCTTACAGGATACGGTGGCAATATTGGAGTCACTCCTGAGAAGTATCAGGAGGCACAGAATCCGCGTCATGTAGCGATTTCATTGAATGGGGAACCTACCCTATACACGAAATTGGGCGAATACATCGAACTCTGTCACAAACATGGAATGACCACCATGTTGGTGACCAATGGAACTCTGCCTAAAGCACTGGAGAATCTCGATACCCTGCCAACTCAACTCTATGTCAGCGTTGATGCTCCTAACAAACAGGTATTCGACCGCATCTGCAAACCAAAGTGGAACAGCGGAGCGTGGAATAAATTCGAAGAAACCATCGATTTATTGCCGAGCCTAGATACTCGAATTGTCTGCCGCCATACCTTGGTCAAAGGCGAGAATATGGCTGAGGAACACATTGCGCAATATGCTGCTCTAGATAATCGGGCTGACCCTGATTTCATCGAGTGCAAAGGGTATGTATTCGTGGGCCACAGTAGGGAAGTGCTGTCGATTGACAATATGCCCAGTCACGATGATATCCTCGACTTCAGCAATAAATTGGCGCCGATGGTTGGCCGCAAGGTCCTCGATGATTCGCGTCCAAGCAGAGTAGCGCTGGTGGGCAAAGAAATCGTCCCAATTCCAATTCCGGAGAGAGAAATGGAATTCCCTGCTGACTTGGGAATTGCACCGCCGGTCAAGCACCTGCCAATCATCCAATGAATGGTTTTTGCAAGGCAGTCTTTGAAATGCCGCTGCTTCTGGGCGATACGATGCGTGAAGTGTTGGTAGCCAGAGGTGGTGCGGTATCTGCCGCTTCTGGACTTGGTCGCGCTCACCACGATTTGATCAAGGCTCTCGATACTGGGAAAATTGAGGGATATGCTTCTGGAGGAGTGATTGAGCACGATACTGGAGGTAATCCAGCAACACGTTTGCATCGACGTTGGCGAAGTAATCCTGCAAGAGTCAAGAAGTCGTTAGCAATGATTGACTTGCTACACGTAAGCGACCAAGAACAAGCACATCTTGTGCCTGAGAATTGCCCCATTCCAGTATCGGTAACAGTGCATGATTTGTTCAATATTCATCCCCGCAAAGTATCGGGGATAGAAATTGGAGAGACTAATCCTGGGGCAGTACGGCGAAAGGACCTGAGTAAGTTGAGCGCTGGGCTGCAAAGAGCAGACCTATTGATCTGCGACTCTAGAGCGACATTGAAAGAAGTCGAGGAGTATTATCCAGACGTAGCCTCAACCTGCGTTCCCTTAGGACTTGAGTTAGAAGCAAGGAGGCCCGATAGCAATCCCCTCAACCCGCCATCGTGGATGTTGGATGAGGCAAAGCACCTGTTGCTGGTAGGTTCTGAAGAACCACGCAAGCGCTTGGATTTCGCTATTCAATCATGTAAGGGTTTGAAGGACGTAATCATCCACAAAATTGGTGCTGAATCCGATTCCGACAAAGAACGCTACCTCAAGGCATTAGCCTCCACTCATGGAATAGACCTCAGGTGGCAAGGTAGAGTTCCTGAAGACGACCTAAGAGCAGCCTTCCAACACGCTGATGCCTTGTTATTCCCAAGTATTGCTGAAGGATTCGGATACCCGCCATTGGAGGCGATGGCTGGTGGAACAAGAGCCTTGGTTGCCGACGCTGCCTCGGCCAATGAGATTCCTCCTCAATCTCACCTACTTCCAGTAGATGATGTCCAGGCTTGGCGTCAAGCCATCAAGAATCTAGAATCTGGACGGTGTGAGGAATCTATGCAACGAGCCGAGAAATTCTCAGACAGCGTATTTGCAAAGAACATGGCCGCAGCCTGGGACTCTTTGTTCTAATCACTCAGGCGGCCTTGGAGGGATGTATCCTCTCTCCTTGGCTTCTGCAATCAGTGCTACATCTGCCTCGACCATCATCTCTACCAATCCTGCAAAGGTTGTGTTTGGTTTCCAGCCAAGGGCTGCTTCAGCCTTGTCATACTTACCGATTAACAAATCAACTTCTGCTGGGCGGAAGAACTTGGGATTGGTGCGGACTCTAATCACACCATTCTGATCCTTTGCAATGCGATCTACTCCTTCACCTTCCCATACGAGTTCCATACCGACATGTGAAAATGCAAGATCGATGAATTCCTTGACAGAGTGAGTCTCGCCAGTTGCAATGACGTAATCATCTGGCTCATCTTGCTGCAGCATTCTCCACTGCATCTCAACATAATCTCCGGCAAAGCCCCAGTCACGCTTGGCATCCACATTACCAATCGACAGATATTCATCAAATCCAGCAGCTATTCTTGCCGCCATCATAGTGACTTTTCGAGTCACGAACTCAAGCCCTCTTCTTGGGCTTTCATGGTTAAACAGAATTCCTGTGCAGGCAAACAAACCGTATGATTCACGATAGTTTCTGGTTATCTCAAAGGCGAAAACTTTGGCACATCCATAAGGAGAACGTGGGTGGAAAGGCGTCAACTCTGTCTGTGGAATCTCTCTAACCTCGCCGAACTGTTCTGAAGAACCAGCCTGATAGAATCGGCAATCCGGTTTGTTTCTCTTGATGGCCTCAAGGCAGCGCAGCGAACCCATTCCGGTAACATCAGCAGTCATCAATGGGGAGCGCCATGATTCAGGGACAAAGGATTGTGCCCCTAGATTGTAAAATTCATCTGGTTGAACCTCTTTGATGGCATTATCGATACTGGCTTGGTCGGTCAAGTCACCGTTGATGAGGTGGAAGTTCTCATGTGCGTTCAAATGGTTGATGAGTGAACGTCCAAGTGTAGGTTGACTAGTCCTGCGAACCAGTCCGTAGACCTTGTATCCCTTGTCGAGTAACAACTCTGAGAGGTAAGAACCGTCCTGTCCTGTCACTCCGGTAATCAAAGCGACCTTGCCCTTCGTCATGGTGCGCCCACTCCGGTTCCCCTTTTCAATGAAATGACGAGAGAACAGTCGCTGGAATCGACCTGTTCACGCCGGTTTCATAGGCTGAACGTTGGCCTGACGATTCATGGCAGGTGCTGAAGGGCGGCTCAAGTTGCTCGTCGTGCGCGCCTCTTTCGCCAACTTAGGAGGGGCGGAAAGAGAACTGCTTACCGTCATGCGAGAATGGTCAAAACGTTGGGAAGTAACCGTTGCAACTCTAGATTTCCCCGATGCGGCTCAAAAACTGGCCAAAGGGCTGGATGTTCGAATCATTTCCCCTTCTCAGCCATTTACTCCGTCTTCAGGAATGATTGCGGAGATAACCGGTAGCGCTTCGAAGGCTGCTGCCAAGGCATGGTCTGGAGTGGAGGGACTTAGGCAGGTCATTGCAGAATCAGACGTCGTTCATCTCTCAGTCTGCAGAGGCACCCTTGAGATTCTGCCATTGATACCAGAAGGCAAGGGAATTCACTACCATTGTCTCGAGCCACCGCGTTGGTTGCATGAGGATGTCCTGCACCGTAGATTGGATGGCAAGCTCAAACGCCCTGCGTGGTTAACCAATCGCTTATTCTCTAGACAACGCAAAAGCGACATAGCCTTGGTCAAGCAATTATTGAGCCGAAAAGGTGCTGCTATCAGCGGAAACAGCCACTGGATTCAGTCCCAAATCTCTCGAATCTATGGGATTCCTCATGACCCTAAATTGGACAATGGGCAACCTGCAATTCGCAATAATGGCCTATGCGGAGGAGCCACTGTGTTGATGCACGTCATCGACCTAGAGGATTGGGATTCCAAGGGAAGCGCAAAGACACCGAATACTCCAGATAAATACGTCATCACCATTGGAAGAATCTCTCATGTTAAGGGCACTTGGCAGACTTTACACAGCCTAGAAGGGACTGGAATCGGGTTGGTGCAAGTTGGAGGAGGAGATGCAAAGGATGTCCGTATTTTACAGAAAGAGGCTGACCGAATCGGCATAGAATTAGTTTGTATGCCTCGGCTTGATCAAAAGCAATTGAGAAGCCTGGTCAAAGGTGCTGTTGCGATGGTTTCTCACGCTCATGGCGAGCCATTTGGCTTGACTCCAATTGAAGCCATGGCTGTAGGCACGCCTGCTCTCTTTGTGGATGAAGGTGGTTTCCACAATACCATGCACGATGCTGATTCTGGTATGCTGCTGTCAAGGGATGCGGATTGGAAGGTAGCATACAAAAAGGCCGAGGATTCAGAAATCAGAGAGAAATGGGCCAAAGCAGGTCGTAAACACGTCGAGGGTCACTTCACTCTTGAAGTTCAAGCTGATGCACTACAACGGCTACTCGATGATTGCATGAAGCATGCTTGATTTGTGGAACCATGCTTGTTTCGGTTCAAGCACTTACCTTGGGTCGACTCGAACCACATTCTGGGCATAGCAAGGATTCCTCATCTGAATAACTGAAGCCACAGGCTGGACAATCATCGACCAAGCGGAGTTGTACCTGTCTATCGTCAAGTGCTTCTTCATCGCTGTTAACCAACCCCAAGCGACCGTTCTCTAGGTTCTCAATACGATATGAACCACTGCCGCCCATCTGAACAACGATGTCCGGTGGGATGTTGATCGTTCCCAAATCATCCATGAACAACTCTCTTTCGCCCTCTGTAAGGTCTGACAAGTCGACATCAGAACCTCGTTGTGCGACAAATCTGCCATCTCTCAACTCAAGAACCCTGTCCGCAAAATCTGCAACTTCTCTACTGTGGGTGACTATCAGGAAGGCTACCTTCCCCTTCTGGTGAAGTTCCCTGAATATCTCGAGTACGTGCTCGCTGGTCACTGGGTCTAAGGCCCCAGTCGGCTCGTCAGCAAGAATCAGTTTTGGCTCAGTAATCAAGGCGCGAGCGATTGCTACACGCTGTTGTTCTCCACCACTCAGCAGGGCTGGTAAGGCGGAAGCTCGATGTCCCATGGATAAGTCCTCCAACATCTGTTTGGCCTTGCTGCGTGCTTGTCGCGGATTTACACCCTGATGGCGCAATGGTTGAGCGACATTGTCAATTGCTGAAAGATTGGGCAAAAGATTGCCTTCTTGAAAGATGAACGATACTGTTTGTTGGCGTAGTTCGACCAATTCCTTGCCCGTCAACCTCGTCATATTGTTCCCAGCCAAGCGAACAGAACCTGAAGATGGTTTCATCAATCCTCCAAGACACTTCAGTAGAGTGGATTTGCCAGAACCTGAAGGCCCAACTACAGCAACGGCTTCGCCTCTACGAACTCTGCAATGCAAGCCTCTCAGGGCGACTACGTTTCCGTCTTCAGCCTTGGACTCGTAGATATGATAGAGATGATCAGCCTCTAGAATCGCTTCTTCACCCATAATTTCACTCCCCCTTCAGCACGGTGGCTAAATCCGCTCTCAAAGCCCGACGAGTAGTGAAGAACAAGGCCAATACAACCACAACCATCACTGTTCCATTGACCAGCAACAATTCCCACCAAGGCCATACCAAGTCTCGTTGTATCGGGGTGTTCGAGCCCCCGAATATTTGGAAGATGAATCCGAAGACCGCGAAGAATCCGTTGAAGGCTCTAGAAATTCCGATTCCCAAGATGACTCCGAGCACCATGCTGACCAAAACTATGGATAGAATCTCGAACAGAGTCAAGCGAATTACCTGATTTGGACTGGCACCGATGGCTTGCAGAATTGCGAGGTCCTTACGCCTCTGAGAAAGCACTAGTGAAAGGAAAACGAATGCTGAAGCGATGCTCGCCAAGGATGCTACCACGAACTGTAGACTGAGTAGACCAGGAGTTCCGAAGATCATTCCTCCATTGCGCTCAACTTCTCGGTGCGTGGTAGACCAATCAGTAACGCTGGATACTCTAGAGTCGGCCTCGAAGGAAACCCTGATTCGACGCAAAATATCTCCATCTTCTTCGTCGGCCAAATCGCCGAGATTGAAGAACCAACGAGTTTGATTCAACGATTCGGCTGCTGTTTCTCCGACCAATTGTCTCCAAGTAGATTCGCCGATAACGATAGCCTGACTTGCATCTGAACTCGAAAGACCTGGCACCCAAGTGTGCTTTCCAGCATAACTTACGGTTGCGTTGCGAGTTGTAGTTTCGATTTCAAAATCGAGTCCTGCTCCAAGCAAGACTGCAATCTCAGGTGGAATATCCA
>DAWL01000080.1:13967-15907 GCA_002505935.1 Euryarchaeota archaeon UBA226
GATTCATTTGCAGGTTCTCCGGATGGGCAAGTGCTTCCATTGACCTGTTCAGGAGTGAATTCAGCAAAGCCCCACGCTCCTGTCAAATCAGCGCCGCTCAAATTGGCTCCCTCAAAGAAATTCAAAGTTGGAATCTGTGGATTCAGACCAAGGATTGCAGCACCAGTAAGGTTGGCTCCAGAGAGGTTAGCGCCGCGCATATCGCTCAATACGAGAATGGTATTGGAAAGGTTCGCACCTGAGAGATCAGCACCAGAAAAGTTAGTCATGGTAAGGTTAGCATTACCTAAGTCCCTACCAGAGAAGTCGGCGCCTGAGAAATTCATCTCGCTCCAATTATCATCAGATTCCAATACTGAAAACAGGACCATTGGGTCGATTTCTTCTTCTTCCGTATCATCGCTTACAATCCTGAACTCATCATATTCCAATACAATGCTGAAGATTTCTTCTTCGTCACCCATCCAGTCGCCGCTGTCTCGATTTCTGTTCTCTTTTGCATCGGGAACTCCGAGTCCCTCAGAAGAATCTTGTCCGGTACTGAACCATCCATCTGCAATGGCACCATTGTACCTGTCAACATCACTTCCAGGGATGGCTTGAGAATCCCATTCCAAAACATCTTCATGGCCATCTAGCAATACCCAAGTTAGGTATGTTGCCCCCTTCTCTCCTTGTTCATTTGTGATCATTATTGGAACTGTAGTCATCAATGAAGCACCTGAACTATCTTCTATGCCAGCCCCGAGCATAGCTGTTGCAAGTGCATCTCTCGCCTGTGATTCATTCAATGGCGTATTGAATTGTACCTGAAGGTCGGAACCTGACTGTAGGTTAGCGGTCCTCTCATCGACCAAAGTTCCAGTATATCCCTGAACCGCGGCAAGTGTCACTATCGATAAAGTCAGCAACATGATTACCGCTAAACGATTGATAGATTCGCTTGAACCCGAGGTTGAAAGACCACGTTCTACATCCTTCAACAAGGCGGAACGACCGAACAATTTACGCATTAATCTAGGTCCTGCAGCGCCTATCCTTGCTAAGATCAACGCTCCACCAATCCATAGTAAGAACGGCCCAGTCAAAACGACCACGCTATCGAGGAAGAAGTTCTCTAACAATCCCCTTGGTCCTATACTGATGAAAGCAAATTCAAAGCCTTCGTTGTCTTCAATCCAACTCTCCAACATGGCCAAAATACCGATGCTGAACATTGTCCAATGCAACCAACGACGGGGTTCTCGAACAGTTGCTACCTTCTTCACTCCCTCTTCGATTTCGATTTCCAAGAATTGGCGAGTGCGCGAACGGCCAAACAACAAAGCCAGACCAATAGTTAGCAAAGCAACGGTAAATATCGTTCCCCCACCTAAACTCGGATCAACTTCAAAGTCACTAGAACGGAATGACATGAACCCTACCGAATCCAAAACTAGAGGCGTCAGCCACATCGCCAACATGTAACCGGCAATCCAAGCAACAGATGCAATGACCATGATTTCCAACAAAACCATCCGCTGTAAACCTGTAGATGTCGCTCCCATCACCCTGTTAATCGATACTTCTCTGCGGCGTTGTTCTAGAGAGAGAATCAATCCATAAATCAAAACAGATATCGAAAGGACGACGATTGGAATCATGATGATATAATCGAAAACTTGAATCAAACCGAGGAATATGTTGAGGAAAATTATGGAACCTGAAATGATGTCAGTGTAGGACAATTCGAAACCTTGTTCGGTGTAGTTATTGCCTTCGATTTCTTCAGCAAGGTCTGCCAACCAATCAGCAGCCTCGCTGGTAGAAGAAGTAGGTAGTTTACTTCGGTCGATAGCCAATCCAAGATAGGCATGGTCGTTGTCCATCAAGATGATTTCTTGTTCATCACTCAGAGCATTATCCGTGATGAAGATTGGATTGAACAACAGAGTTGGGTT
>DAWL01000001.1:0-3120 GCA_002505935.1 Euryarchaeota archaeon UBA226
CCTACCGCGTACACAGACAACTTTGGACAACTGGCCATCAATGCCACATTCCTCTTTCAATTCGCGCAAAGCAGCATCTTCAGGATCCTCGTTGTAGTCAACAAACCCTCCTGGAAGAGCCAATTTTCCCTTCGAAGGCTCCATTTTTCTGGTTATCAGTAGAATTTGTTTGCGACCATTCACCTCTCTGATACAGGCTGCATCAGCAGCCAGTGAAGGGTTTCGATAACCATCTGGTGCTGGTGAAGGCAATGGCCTGCCAAACTCATCCATTCTCATTCCCCGAATCTTCGTTGACGTAGTTGGTAATCTTGTACGGCTTTGAGGAAATCACGCCTTGAGAAACTTGGCCAAAATACATCGGTGAAGTATAATTCAGAATAAGCGCTTTGCCAGAGCAGGAAATTCGAGATACGCTCTTCACCACTAGTACGGATTACCAAGTCAGGATCGGGCATATCACCGGTCCACAACCTCTTGCTGACGGCTTTTTCATCTATCGCATCAAGAGGTAATTCTCCAGCAGCATGGTCTTCAGCAAGTTTGCGAATCGCTCCAAGAATCTCTTCCCTTCCTCCATATGCCAAACATACTGTGAAGGTGAAAGCATCATATTCGCTAGTTTTCGCTTCAGCATTGTCTATTGCTTCATTCACTTTCTTCGGTAACAATTCCTTGCGTCCGATGACCTGAACCTTGACTCGGTTTTCATGGATACGTGGGTCTTCAGAAATATCGTTCAGACCTTCGACATAGAGATCGAATAAGCCCTCTAATTCCTTACCATTTCTAGTGGTAAGATTCTCTGTCGACAAGGCATAAACTGTCATGAATTCAATTCCAAGCTCCAGAACCCAATCCATCACATTCTCAAGAACCTGTTTTCCCTTTCTGTGTCCAGCCTGAGTATTCAATGCCTTTGACCACGCAAAACGTCGATTCCCATCCATGATGAAAGCGACATGTTGAGGCAATGGGAGTTCGTGGACTTCCCTTGCTAAGCGCGCTTCGATGCGCGCTCCAAGGACGTCTCCAACCTTCTCGCTTAGTCCCATGACTTGCGCACCGAGTTGAGTGGAGATGGCTTTTCCACTTGAGTTCATCCCTATGCAATATTCTCACAAGTTGATGTATTCAAAGGTAGAGAGAACTTTCACTCTATCTTTATTCGTTTGAGGAATACTATCATTCAATTCCTTAATTTTCTCTTTTGTATAATATTCTCCATCGACTAAAGCAATGAATCTGTCAGAGGTAGTTTCCTCTACATTGGTGTACAAGATTGCTTGCATAACAAATGTCTGGACTTCTCCAAATGCTCCATCTTGACTACCTCCTCCTTCACCAGTATATTTCTGTAATATATAATCAGTCCATCCATTTTCTATGCGCTTACAATCTATGCTTTTGATTCGAGCCTCTGGGGGTCTACTGAGGCCTGTTTTGATATTACCGCCGTGAACATAAATCGCCTCAACTCCTGCATGTGGAAGAGATTGGATATTCAAGCCAGATTTTTTCATTTCTTTTTGACCATGTTTTTGGTGAAATGTTTGCTTTATTGGGTCTTTCGAATATTTTTTAGCAATCTCGTCATCACTTAAGATACGCTTGATTTTTTCGTCCTCGTCATCTTCGCCCCATCTCTCTAAATCTTTACGAATCTTTTTCATCAACCATCCTTCTTTAGTTTTGGCAGCTAATCTAACTTGAATTAGATTTTCTTTACGCAAGTTTCTGAGTGCTTCATCAATGGTATCTTTATAGAACGGATCTCTATTATTACAATGTCTTAATTGTTGATTTTTGAAAGCTCTATTGAATATATTACGAGCAAGTTTGTAATCTAGTCGTCTTCGTCTTTCACCAGTATTGGTGTTGCCCATAAAAGCGGTCAAGAACACATCATGTGTAGCTTCTCGATATTCATCGATGGTTTTGTTAGCCTCAGCAATAGTCGCATCTAGGACATCACCATCAATTTCTATGTCGATGTAAGTCAAATGCCTGCTGGTAACCTTGATATTTTCGCGCGGATAACCCAATTCTTCCCCGCGACAGAATTTGATACGCATTGATCCATCTTCCCTTGTTCCATCTACTGCTCTGAAACCGAGTCTTCCTTCAGGTGAATTGAATTTCATAGGTGTGGAGCGTGATGGTCCTTTGGAGAACTTTTCGTGAATATTTTTTATGTCAACGTATTTGCCCAATAATTTATCATTCTTCCAAATTTCTTGTTTTGGATTTGAACGAGAGAAGATCATTACACAAACTGGATGTTCGGTATCATCGAAGGGATTCTGCTCGAGGATTGTCACTGAATGTAGATTCTTCATCCAGTGGTTCAAGTCTTCAAGATCTTGAATTCCGGCTTCCGGAACTATCCAGATTGATTCGCTATATGTTTGCATCACCTTTTCAATGGCGAATTTGAATAAATCATCGAGCACGCCTAACATCCCGATATCAATTCCAGGAATAGCGCCTGGCTGGAAATATGATACCATTTCAGATTTCATCCGTTTGGCAGAATTTTTGGCAAGATATGGGGGGTTTGTCAGAACAAATGCATCATCGTGTCGAATCACTTTCATTAGTGAATCATTTGGCTTTCCCCAGCCATTCTTCACGCATATGCCTTCATCTATATCGTGGCCAATTGTCTCATAGTCCAAGGATTCTGCAACATTGAGGAGATGGCCATCTCCAGCAAATGGGTCAACACAACGGCTGTATTTCTTTTGCAAGGAAATGATGTGTTCTTTGATATGCGGCCTTAGCCAGATTTCATCCTTGGTGAAGTATTGGCCGAGTTCCCGCTTACTCTCGACCGCCATGCTTCTTCGATGATTACCGACCCTACTTGAAGATGCGCCGTCTCAAGAAGGTTTGACAAATACTACCTCCGCCTCGATTTGAGGGACATGGAGGAGAGCATCCGCACCAACTCTTGGTTTCCTCGTGGAATCTGTAATTCGTTGGAGTCATTGGATGAATCCCCTCCCGGATTCAAGGGCTGGAATTTAGCAACTGCTTGGGGTTCATTCAATGCCTATGAAATCGTGGACTTATCTATCGCTTTGAACGAAGGTAAGTCTTGGGGAGAAGTTCCTGAAA
>DAWL01000001.1:3499-4847 GCA_002505935.1 Euryarchaeota archaeon UBA226
AGAACACCTACCGTTTACTGATGGATTACCCGATCGAGAGTTTCTACGTGAATTGAGTGAAGCGCCTTGTGGAGGCATTCAATTCAAGGGGCAAGATTTGTTGTTATTTTGGAAGGGAAAGAAGTCAGGGATTCCATTGAACGAGGCCTTGGCTGAAAACCCGGAGGCGGTGGCAGAAGCCTTAGGAGATTTCCTTGGAGAATGTGCGACTGCGGCCATGCAGAAAGTTTCCTTGAACAATGATGAGCGAGTATGGAATGACCGTCTCAAAGAGATGGAGGACCGTCTTTCGACCAACACCTTGTGGAGGGCGCCACACTCTCCGGACACCAGAGGAACGGCGACTTTCAGACATCTACGTCCTGAGCATATTACAATCAGCGATGGCAAGTTGAATTTTTCAGGAGTGTGGGGAGGTCTTGAATCTCAGATTTTGGGGATGAGTCCACGCAGGCCCGCCATCGCAGATCTTGGAGCTGCATTTGCATTGATTCACGAGCATTGCCCTGAAGAAAACAGAGATCAAGCCTTACGTTCAGCAGGCCTTGCTTGGTCCAAGAAAGCCCCAAAGCGATTGTCTAGCAGAAGAGCATTGGATGCTCATCTTGGAGGTCTGCATATCTGGGTCTACGAAGCAATGCTAAATCGGCTATGCATTTCACGGGCTTTGGGTGAAGAAGAACCGTCTTTCATTTCCCACCACCTCCAGCGGGTAGGCACCATTCAGGCTGGAATGTTCCAAGCGCGCAGTTGGTCAGCATTGGCATTGATGTCATTCTCTGCCGCTGTTCTAGTTCCTACGGCTTGGGTTTGGGGTTATGTTTCAGCCAGTCAGATATTGTTGGCCCCCGTATTCCTATTCGCAGGATTGTGGTTCAGAGAGGTCTATCGTAGCAAGGCCCCTTCTTGCTGGTGAATCCTCGCGTTACGGCGCTACGCGCCGCAAACCCCAATGCGCGACGCTTTCAAATGCAGGTCGCTTGTCGAGGAACTGGTTGTGATGCTGTTGACCCCTCTAAGCATGAAACAGAGCAGTTCTCGGGCCATGTTGGTTTTGCTGTTCCTTGCCCCATTGATGTTGACAGGTGGCTTGGCTGCAGCGGCCATGGAATCGATAGCACTCCAAGAACCCGAACCACAAGCATTGACTCCTGCTGAAATCTGGTCTCAGGATTACGTTAACGAAATCTATCCATGGGCAGATGACGATGAAGATCGATTGCAGTTCAAGGAGTACCACGATTACGACTCAATGCGATCTCGTATGATGTATCTAGCCTCTCGAAATCCAGGGATTGCGGAATTCCACGAGGGTCTCAATGGGGGCGTTAACAAGCGAGGAATCACC
>DAWL01000022.1 GCA_002505935.1 Euryarchaeota archaeon UBA226
GGTTGGGGATTGGAAGAAATGGGCCTGAAGTGTGACGAACATGGCTTCGTAATTGTCGACGAGCGTTGCGCAACCAATATGCGCGGAGTATATTGTATTGGAGACCTCGCTAATCGCGGCGAGATGCTCGCACATACCGCATCTTCACAGGGTGAGATGGTCGCTGAGGTCATAGCTGGCCACATCAGAGAATGGGATCCTGTTGCTGTTCCTGCAATCGTCTTCACCGAGCCCGAAATCGTTGAAGTCGGACTTTCTCCCGAGCAGGCTGCTGCAGAAGGCCATCCTGTCATAACCGGCAAATTCCCACTCGCTGCTAATGGTCGAGCCTTGACCATGGAAGCGGAAAAGACTGGTGGATTCGTCCGCGTAGTCGCTAGAGAAGATGACCATCGCATCCTCGGAGTCCAAGCGGTTGGCACTCATGTCAGTGAATTGTCGGGTGAGTTCATCTTGGCACTTGAAATGGGAGCCTTACTCGAAGATGTTGCAGGAACCATTCATGCACACCCTACGATGAGTGAATCCTTCCATGAAGGTGTCCTAGCAACCCTAGGACACGCCATACACATCGCGTGATGCTACCAAGGAAAAGCATCATAGTCACACCCTTCTTCTTCCCACCATGTCAGAAGATTACTCATCCAGCGATCTATTTTGGGGCATAACCTTGCACGCTGCCATAGGAGCAATATTGGGAGTCGGGTTATTTGTTCAAGGAATATTTGATGAAATCGCATTCATCATTTCATTCAGCAGTATCAAGGCAATCGCTCCTGTTCTAGCGGTCATTGCTGCCTTACCTGTTGGAATCATCAACGGCAAGAGATTGTCGAATTCCAAGTCCGCTATGAATTGCTCCGCACTTTCTTGTGGAATAGGATTCTTGGTCATGTGGGGAGTAGTCGTAGTGCTGATGCTCTTGGGTGTGCAGATATTCACCGATTTACAATCCAGCGAATCACTTGCCCTGCTATACCAATTATTCCTTGCACCAGTAGGTGCAGCCATGGGAGCAGCAGCAGCATGGATAAGCAGTACAATGGCCTTCGGGCCCATGAAATCGAGCGCTGTTAATGTGCCACAGAATACTGTGCAAACACAGACTGCTGGTAACCTCGCTCCAAGTTACGTTGCTTCAGCCAACACTGTACAAGGTGGAAGAGATTTGTATGATTGGGAAGTCGCTGAAAAGAAACATGAGGAGCGATTGGGAAGAATCCCACGCTTCTGATATTCATTTACTGACAGTATTATTGAGCCATCATATCAACGCCAATGGCGCTAATGATCATATCACTCAGAATCTGCTAAACCCCGTTCCACTCTCTATGGGAATAATGGCTAAAGTCTAACTTTCAATTTTGATCTCAACGTTTCCAGCATTTACACGCGTTTCGTAGATTCGCAGATTTTTCTTACGGCTGAATTTACCAACCAACTTACCATAAGGTGGAAACAGAGGGAAAGGTGACCATTCCACCAACTCTCCATCTTCCAACTTGTGCTTAGTCTGATGAAGAGGACAACGAACGCAACCATCTATGATTTTTGAACCATAAGCCAATGGCCACCTCATGTGCCTGCACAATGCTTCAGTTGCAAAATATCCATCTTCTGACTGACCAATCATGACCAACTTCTTTGCAACTCTGAGCATCTTCTTCTTACCAGGCTTCAATTTTGATTGCTTGATTGCAACATGCCACGACATATTCATACCCCAAGTTACCCTAAGTAACCAAACGAGTATAGTGCTTGGTTTTCAAATGATGTTTATTCCCGAATAGAAGGTATTCAACTACCGCACATCAGGCAATCATCTGGACTATCTAGACTGCATGCTATCGCTTCTAGAGAATCAGCATCCATCGGCTTCTGTTCAGAAGAATCTTCTGCGCGCTCTGCAAGTCCCGTGATGGTCTCATCCTGTTTGGCTTCAGCTTCAACAGTGAACTGAATAGCATCTGCTGCAGCCTTAGTGCGCAGATAGTACATGCCTGTCTTCAAGCCACTACGCCAGCCATGGAAGTGCATCGAAGTAACCTTGGCCGGATTAGCATCTAACATGTGGATATTGAGGCTCTGGGATTGATCGATGTATGGGCCACGTTCTGCTGCCATGTCGATGATTATACGTTGCTTAATTTCCCAAGTAGTCTTGTAGAGATTCTGAATGTGCTGTGGAATCTCTTCAATTCCCTGAACGCTACCTTTGTTCAACAAAATCTTGTCTTTCAACTCCATGTTCCACACACCAGCCTTGATGAGGTCCTTGACTAGGTGCTTGTTGACCACGATGAATTCGCCGGATAGAGTACGACGAACATAGAGATTAGAGGTAAAAGCCTCGAAGCACTCATTGTTTCCTAGAATCTGACTGGTTGAAGCGGTAGGCATCGGTGCCAAGAGGAGTGAATTGCGCATGCCATGCTCGGCTATTTCCGCCTTGAGAGCATCCCAATCCCACCTTCCTGAATCTGGAGTTACTCCCCACAGATCGAATTGCAACTGACCCTTGCTGGCAGGTGAACCCTCATAACTCTCGTAAACACCTTCAGCGATGGCTGCATCCTTGGATGCTGAGCACGCTGCGAAATAGATGGTCTCAAAGATATCCTTGTTCAAACGTCGAGCGCCTTCCGATTCAAAGTCCAACTTAAGCATAGCAAAAGTATCTGCCAAGCCTTGTACTCCTAGGCCGATTGGGCGGTGGCGGAAGTTAGAGTTCTGGGCTTCAATAACAGGATAGTAATTGACGTCGATTACACGGTTCAGGTTTCCAGTAGCATGGTATGTAACATCGAACAATTTCTGGTGGTTGAAAACTCCGTTCTC
>DAWL01000113.1:0-222 GCA_002505935.1 Euryarchaeota archaeon UBA226
GACGCGGTGGAGACCGCCGTGGTGGTGACCGTAGAGGCGCTCCACGCCGAGGCTCTGGCGGCGTAAACAAAGGCGCTAAAGGCCGTCCTCAGAGTCGAAGTGGTAGAGTTTTCAAACCTAGGAAACGAGGTAAGGATGCCAGACATTATCACAGTCAACGTAATCCAAAGAACCCGTTCAATGATGACTGATAGGAAGTTTTCTCATGCCCGGAAGTGAGGA
>DAWL01000113.1:601-4484 GCA_002505935.1 Euryarchaeota archaeon UBA226
ATTAGTAGTGCACAGAAAGCCTGTGAAATCAATCCTCAACATGCAGAAGCATGGTGGCTATTGTCGAGACTTGAACTTCCAGAGAAGAGCGCCCCCACTCTCAAACAAGTTGCTAGGAGTCTAAGAGCCTGCAAGAAAGTGGTCGAGGCAAATCCGGAGCACGAGCATGCATGGCGGCAAGGTGCAAGATTGATGGAAGAAATCGGCTTGTATGAGGATGCACTTGAATGGTGGAATCAGCGCAGAATAGTCGATCCCAATGATACAGAAGCAGTAATTGAACAGACGGCCCTATTGGTCGATTTGGGGTATTATGATGAAGCGATGGAACTATTACAACTGATTTTCGATAATAATCTGGATTTGGTACCATCGCAGATGTCCCGGTTAGCAAGATTACATCAATTGGTTCAAACCGCTACTCAGCAAGGTAGATTGACGTTTTTTCGCCCTTGGGAGAAGAGGCACCAAGGTTGGGAAGCCATTCGCTTGCGCGCAAACAAGGGCCCCGTTTCAGAAACCTATCTTTTCCTCTTGATGGTAGTGCCATTTTTGGTTCTTGAAGTATGGTTGTCAAGGGGCCTGAATCAGGCAGGCTGGATTGGATTATGCTTTTCTTCGTGTATCATCTTGATGACGGTACTATTGGGAATTCGATTCACTAAGTCGTTGTTTCACAAGGTCAATCGCCCTGCATTCAATATGATTAGGGCGATGGATACCGAGACAACTTCAGGTTGCAAGGTCATCCCACCAGAATTACGAGTAGGTAGGTTGTACATGTCCATTCTAGGTCGTAGGCCCAAGGCCTATCAGGAGAGATTGATGGCCATTATCGACAAAGGTGATGATCTGCCAAAGGGGTGGAAACCGACGCTGCCAGATTTCGAATTGGCTTTGCCTCTAGACGAAGAAGAGTGAAGTGTTCCGTTCAGGGTTGTAATTTCTCGAACCTTTTCAGATATGCAACTAGAGGAAGAAGTGTCCAAAGGGCTGTTGCAAGTACCACTAGTAGTGGTGAGATAGGGCGGCTCAAATCTTCAGCAAGCCTAGTTTCCAATAACAAGTGATAGACACCATTGGGAGAAAACAGGTCGACTTTTGCTGAGAAAGTCTCGTACAAGGGGTCAGTCGTGTTACTGGATTCAACACCTAGGATGCTGGCGACCAAGACTGTTACCAGTAACCAGACCATGGTGAAGAGTAGCCATGCAGCAACTCCGAGAGCGATAGACGAACCCATATCCTTGGCTAGACTCGAAGCGTACATCTGAATGACTGCATACCAGAACAGTAGCATGGCGGTGCTGAAAAGAAACAGAGAAATGTCTGCAAATGATGCCCATTCTCCCATTTGTATTCGAATCAGAATTATTCCAGCTATGCTTAGTAGAAGGGTTGGAATCGCAACTACAGCCCATGTGCCGAGCAGCATAGACCAAGCCAATTCGCGACGCGCAATAGGCTGAGCCAATTCTATGGCTAGATTTCCTGACATGCGTGAGCGACTGATTCCGTCAAATCCGAACAATACCACGCCAAGGGTTGCTGAGAGTAGAATGAACAAAGATGCTACGAATAGCACCTCAAATGGTGTATCTGCTGAGATGGAGGATGGCAATGATGCATCTGGATCAGAAATCCCCCAACAAGCGCCAAGAATGAACAAGGTCAGAAGAGGCGCCATAATCAGCATACGAAGTGACAAAGCACGTTGTTCAACTTCGTCTTTGGCCAAAGACAAGATTCTACGGAGGTTCATTCTTCCTCTACCTCCTTTCGTGCTAATGGTACCATCGCTGAGTCTGCAAGGTCCATGCTAATGCTCTCACTTCCAGTTGCCGCGCTTAGAATCTCAGCAAGATCTGCAAGTTCAGCCTCTACGCGATAAGGAGGGTATCCCTTATTGCATAACTCTGTAACTAATTCTTCTCGGCTTTGCAAAGACCAACCATCTTCCCTGTAAAGGGTCGCAGTCCAACCTTCATGATATTCCAAAATCTCTCCATGCGATGCGAGAACTTCTTTGGCATCGCCTTTCCTTCCTTCTACCAGTAACCTCCTGTCGAGGCCTAGTTTCTTTCTTACAGAGTCTAACTTGCCTTCGATGATGACTTGACCTTGGTGCAATAAAACCACTCGCTCAACCAGTGCTTCCAATTCGAGTAGCAGGTGTGAGGAGATGATAATCGTCGTTCCTCTGTCTGCTAATTGCCGAAGTAATTCTTGCAAGGCTTTCTGTGCTACTGGGTCTAGGCCCGTGAATGGTTCATCCAGTAACAGTACGGTAGGGGAACCAAGTAATGCACACGCAAGAGAAAGACGTTGTCTCATTCCAGCGCTGAGCCGGTCTAGAGTCTCATCCGCCTTGCTCTTGAGTCCAACAAGTTCCAGTAATTTAGAGGAATCTACCGACCTGATTATTGACATTCTACGTAGCACTTTGGTTGGAGTACTGTTTCCTTGCCAGCGCACCCCATCAGGCATGAATCCGATCCCATTTCGGGCCTCAGGACTGCTCTTCATGTCCTTCCATTCTTTGCCATTCAAGGCCACGCTGCCGGATTCCGGAGTTCGTAGTCCACTCAACAGGTGCAAAAGGGTAGTTTTACCAGCTCCATTGGGTCCTACAAGGCCAACGATTGAACCTGAAGGAACTGAGAAAGAGACGCCGTGTATGCCTGCACCTTGCCTAGTAGCCCACGGATTCTTCAGACTCGGAGCCGAGATTCGATGGCGAAATGACAGGCCATCGACCACCAACCCCTCGGCTCGCATGGCCACTGAGGGTGGTCCTCCATTTGAGGAATCTTCGCTTATCTTCCTCCAATCATCTCAATACCTTGCTCCTTTACGAAACTGCATGGATGCGGCCGAGGTGATATTTGGGGGCATCCTCATCCTTGGATTCGGTTATGGCCTTTGGTCCTTGTTCACCTCGAAATCCAGCAAACGTATCGAGAAGGTTTCTTCGCAATCAGAGACTTATTCCTCAAGGGCAGTAGATGCCGCGGTCCAGATGTATGAAGAGACGGATTTCGAGCCAGTACAGGTCGTTGATGATTCGCATATGGATAAATTAGAGGAATTGAGAGCCAATGCTCGTAAGGAATGGGGCACGGAGGAGCGTGAAGAGCATGAACGTATCCAGAAGGAGCGACTGAAGCAATATGCGGAGATGGCGATGGGTCTACCTGGACAGTTCGATCATATTCTGAAGGATGAGCCTAAGAAAAAGAAGGATTTCAAGCGCGAGGCTGAAGAGGCACGCTTACAGTTGTTACAAGAAAGAGATGCCTGGGTCAGTGAATTTGAACCCACCTTCGATTCTCATGCTAAGGATTCCGGCTTAGCCCCTATTCAGGGAGTATTGGTCAAGATGAAATCAAATTCAAGAGAAGAGGATTTCCAGAAGCGTCTCGAGCGCGAGGGTGGAGAAACGGGTTTCATTCAGGTGTCATTAATTTGGGATAATCACAATGATTTGGATCTGCACGTGATTACTCCCTGTGATGAGAGAGTATCATTCAACAAGAGAAGAACAAACTGTGGTGGAACTCTCGATGTCGACATGAATGCTCGACCAACAAGCAAGGAACCGATTGAGAACTTGGTTTGGTGGAAGCAACCCCCCGCTGGCAAATACGTCATTCTGGTACATCATTACGCCAAACATCGTCGTTGGAGAACAAATGATCCTACATTTTTCCAAGTACGTGTCAAAGTCGATCATCAGGTAGATGAATACATGGGTTCAATCTCTCATGGAGATCCAGTGTTCAAGGTCTGTGAAATAGAGATTGAATCAGAAGAATGAGTCCTATTCCCCAATTCAATTCTAGCCGTGCCTAATCCAAGGACCAGGTTCATTGGCAGGGTTGAT
>DAWL01000113.1:4816-21944 GCA_002505935.1 Euryarchaeota archaeon UBA226
ATTCGTCTTCCAAGGCCTTGAGTGCTGCATCTGCTTCATTCTCGAAACCTGTTGATTCACCTTGTCCGAAGCGTTCCATCAGGGCTTTGCGCAAATCGAGATCTGGAAGGTTAATCTCTGGCATCAAATGCCAAGGAGTCAACTTGGATAGGGTCCCAAGAAGTAGCCAACTTCCAGGGATAGCGAAAACTCTGAGAGGTGGAATCAACAAACCGATTTCACCGAGTTGTTCAGCGGTATCCTTCATTTCTCGAGCAGACACTTTTCTTGCAAGTGCAATCTTAGCAAGTATAACGATTGCATCTTTGGTCTCCCCAGCCTCAATTAGTGTCCAATCCCATGCATCGGAAATCTTCTCGCCCCATGTTTTCGGGTCTTTGACAACCTCCATGAATTCCTCGCGATTCTCGGGTTTGACCATCTTAGCGCCTTTCCACATCAGTCCAGCGGCCAACACGGCCTTGGCGACCATTCCTTTCTTGTCGCCCTTGTCTTCTGTCATGGACCTTGATGAGGCATCATGGGTTTGATGCTGTCGCAAGACGGTTCAGCCGAGTAGAGCCTTGAGTTCGGCCTCAAGAACTGGTAGTGCATCTTCCCAAGTAGAGACAATTCCGTAATCTGCGTGCTTGAAGATAGGTGCTTCAGGATCTTTGTTGATGGCCACAATATACTTCGAGGTACGCATTCCAGCAAGGTGTTGGATGGCACCGCTGATACCTACGGCGATGTATAGGCTTGGATTGACGGTCTTACCGGTCTGTCCTACTTGCATGCTGTGAGGGATTTCTTCCCAAGTATCGACCGCTGCTCTACTTGCACCTACTGCTGCACCTAGGGTATCTGCCAAGCGCTCAAGGTTGGCGAAGTTGGCAGGGTCCTGCATTCCGCGCCCACCTGAGATGATGATATCTGCTTCCGCAACATCCAATCTTTCACTGGCTTTGGCGATCATCTCTCTTACCGCAGTTGCAACATCTGCAGACTGGTTCATGACTGAGACTTCTGCGCTTCCGCCATCCCCTGCTGCTGCAAAGGTATTGGCTCGCACGCTGATCGCTGCATCTCCGTTCAGGGAGAGGTTCTGCATCGCTTTACCGGAATAGATTGGTTGCGTCAATGTGCCTCCATCGATTCCAACGACATCTTGGACTACAGAGATGGATCGACGTGCCGCTAATCTGCTGGCCAAGTCCTTACCGTTCTGGCTGGCAGCACAGACAATGACTCCTGAAGGAGCGCAAGAATCGATTGCTTCAGCCCAAGAAGCGGCATCGTAAGCAGCAAAACAGTCGCCTACGCAAGCGATGACCTTGCTGACTCCAGCGATACTTGAAGCGGAATTCGCTGCTGCATCGTTGGTACTTGGAACAACTATGGTGGTTGAATCACCAAGATTGTTTGCTGCACTGACCAATTCTGCGGTCACTGGGTGAAGTTCTCCATCTCTGGTTTCTGCTATGACTATCGTTTCGCTCATTTTTTCACCTCAGATAACATTGGCGTCGTTTCGCAATGCTGCCACCACGCGAGGCACTTCAGACGCACCCTCAAAGGTTTGACCGGGGGCCTTCTTTGGAGGGGGGGAATGGGAGATGATATTGACACTGGATGAAGGAATGTCTGATGACATAACTTCTACTTGTGCTCTTTTTGCCATCATGATTCCCTTGACATTAGGCTTGCGAGGTTTGCAGAATCCTTTGTCGCATGAAATCACTGCTGGTAGGGAGACTCCTGTACGAGCATTGCCAGTAGCCGCTGGGACCATCGCCTCAACTCCAGTATCTTCGAATTCAAGTCCAATGATGTTGCTTGCACTGGCCCATCCCAAGCGCTCTGCAACTCCGGGACCAGTAGAACCGGCACCAGTATCTGCTGCGGATTTGCCGCAGTATACGATGTTGATTCCCAAATCTCGAATGACATTGGCTAAGGCAGACTGTGCTTGATTAGAATCTAGTTCGGACCATGAATCGTCCCATACGCGAATGATTCGGTCTACTCCAACGGCTTTGGCATCCTTGAGGACCTTGTCGCAGTCGGCATTTCCTAGAGTGATCGCTGTAACATTGCCACCCTTAGCCTCTTTGTGCAACATTGCCGCTTCTAGTGCAAATTCATCGTATGGACTCATGACCCATTTAACTGCGGATAGATCTACCCTATCACCCGAAACTAGAATCTGGGCATTGGTATCTGGGACTCTCTTCACAAGTACGGCAATCTCAGTCATTTTGTCACCTGTTCCACGTAGTGTACAGCCTTTGGACTGGAAGCCCATTGATGAATATTGCCAGCCGACCACAGGCTTAGACAGTACGGGTGAATGCTTGGATTCCGGTAATCCATCGCCCTATGATTAGATTGTGGATGTCGTGAGTTCCTTCGTAAGTTTTCACCGATTCAAGGTTGGCCATGTGGCGCATTATTGGGTATTCGTCAAGGATACCATTGGCACCGTGGATATCTCGGGCCATTCTAGCGATTTCTAGAGCCATGTCGACGTTGTTCATCTTGGCAAGACTAATTTGTTCGGGGAACCAACTACCGTCGTCCTTCTTGCGTCCGAGGTGCAAAGCGAGCAACTGCCCTTTTGTTATCTCTCTAAGCATCCAAGCCAACTTGTTCTGTACTAGTTGATACGAAGCTATGGGGTGCTCAAATTGGATTCTAGATAATGCGTATTCCTTGGCGGAGTGGAAACAGGCTTGTGCTGAACCTATTGCACCCCAAGAGATTCCATATCTGGCATTGTTCAAACATGAGAATGGCCCCTTCAAGCCTTTGACATTTGGGAGGATTCTATCCTTAGGAATTCTACAGTCTTGGAATACTAATTCGCTGGTGACACTTGCCTTCAGCGAGTGTTTTCCAGTCATCTCTGGAGCGCTGAACCCGACATCGTCCTTTTCGACAATAAATCCACGAATGACTCCATCCAACTTGGCCCACACGATTGCAACATCGGCAACCGTTCCGTTAGTAATCCACATCTTGGCACCATTGAGAACGTATTCATCTCCATCTTCTACCGCCCTAGTGATCATGTCTCCAGGATTAGAGCCGTAGTCAGGTTCTGTAAGTCCGAAACAGCCAATCCATTCCCCGCTAGCCATTTGAGGCAAATAGTGCATCTTCTGTTCTTCGGAACCGAATGCAGAAATTGGGAACATTGCCAATGAACCTTGAACACTGGCGAAGGAACGTAAGCCACTGTCGCCTCTTTCCAGTTCTTGACAAACCAGTCCATAGGCCACATATGACATTCCTGCGCAGCCGTATTTTTCATCGATGGTCATTCCTAGTACGCCCATCTCGCCCAATGCCTTTCCCCATTCTTCAGGGAAGCGACCATCTCTACAGGCTTCTTCGATATTCGGTATGACCTCTTCATCCACCCAATCGCGGACCATGTCACGTACCATCACTTCCTCTTCGCTGAGTTGCGATTCTATATCGTAGAAATCGAGTCCTTCGTAAGCCACTCCTATTCCTCCTGTTTCCTTGGCGCTGGAAGGCGTTCATGAACCTTGTTAGGTGCAAAGTCTTCATTTTTCGGAGTTGTTCTTCAATTCCTTGCGTTTTCTTCGCTTCGTGGTCATATTGTGCCACCATCTTTGCATGGTCGAGGAATTCATGTATAACATCCCCAAGAATACTCCCGGAACACTGATTGCTACTAGAGTGACCACGGCGATTGTCATCAAATCATCCTCCTCTTCCTCCTCTAGTAATGGTTTCATCTCTGCAAGGGCTCCACTACTGGAGATGATGAATCCAGTATCATCCTGAGTCCCCCAAATATGAACCATGGACGACCCTCTGATGCTTCCAAGGTCTTCAACATCGGCTGCGGTAACTACGGACCAAGCAATTTCTTTTGCAAGATTGTAGGCCGCTAGAGAGTATGGTGCTACATGTAAGGCGACGTTTCCATCTCCCATTAACGAAGCACCTGTCAATTCTCCATTCAGGCTGGTAAGGACTTGCGCATTGCTGGTAGTGCTTGATTTTGGATCCTCTGCGTTTAGATTAAGCATGGTTATACGCTTACCACTGCCTACTAAGATGCATGTTTTGCGCGCAACATCAGGACAAATGACATCCACCCATGTATCGGAATTTGTGTTGGAAATCCAATGCACTTCATTGTAGGAATCGATAACAGCGACCCCATCTCCCGCTGTAGTCAACATACATATTCGAGTTTCTGGAGAGGGGTGACATTCCAATCCAGTTACCGGACTGTTGGTCTGCGTCAATTTGTTGAATCCTTCAGCAGACGAGTAACTGTAGATGCTACCGTTGTCTCCTCCAAGATAGGCGGTATCTCCATTCCTATTCCATTTGATACTGTTCTGTTTTTCACCTTCTAGAATACCTCTACCATCAACCGTTTCTAGAGCGTAGTTGTCCATCATGAACCTAAGAACCATGCCATTCTCTCCGACGATAAGGGCACTTTGTCCCCCAGGATGCCAAGATAAGGCGTTGAGGTCTTCCTGTTTTCCAGATGTCAATGAGATATCTTTACTCCTATCTTCAGGGTTCGATGAATCGATTAGATGTGCATATCCATCGTCTCCAACTAATAGCAGAAGATCTCCTTGTGGCCTCAATTCCGCTTCAGAGATCCCAAGTGCCAGTTCTTCTATTGAACCGATTTCATCAAGTGTTGCAATAGAGTGTTCCTCTCCTTCTCCAGAAACCTGTATCGGTAGCAATAGTAAGGCGATGAATATCGCAAGGAGGTGTAGCCTCCGGTCGTGCATGGATACCGGCAGGTGATTCCCCACTTCAGCCATTCCCAACCAAAAAGTCATTTCAGTAGTGCCGCTGGACCCCTAACATGGAGCGATTTGAAGTTAAGCGAGGAGTCATCAAACAATGCGGTGGAAATGCTGGTCTAGCAAAGTTAGGAGGGGAGTTCTTTGAGAATGTTTCAAGTGGAGTCGATGGAGGATTTACCGGCTCATTTGGGATTCTTTCCAAGGTCAGTGCCCATTATTCTGACGATGGCAAATTAGTTGTTGATGTAGAACAGTTGAAGGGTTCAGATTTGGAGGCTGTTCTGAAAAGCGACGGAGGAAGGGAGAAAGCAATGGAATCACGTAAGCGTTGGTCAGGATTCCTTGACCAAGCTACAGGATATAATTCCAAACAGAGAGGCGATAAGGCCAAAGAGGCAGGCAAGAAGATTTCCAAATCCAAGAGTAACATCAAGTTAGCACTGAAGTTGATGGAGATGTCGACTTCCATGGACGATGCAACTAAGGAGCAAGCACACGCATTAATCGCTGAGATTGAAGAGAAACTTGAGGAAGGAAATGGCACAAGAGCGCTATCTTTGTCGGAGAAACTCAGTAAATTGGTTGAGGGATGAATATGATGGATATGGCTGAGATGGATGCTACAAGCATCGATGCTGTTCTCAGCCCTCATCTAGAGAATTGTCCACGAATTTCAGAATTAGATGAAGCACAGAGTCGCCGCTTGGCATGGATGTTAGGGGCGGCTGAAGAGATTGTTGGAATCGATCATCTTGTTGAAATCATTCTTGGCGGCGAAAGTGCCGGAGGCGATGATGTCATCCGTTGTTATGTTGGATTTGAGCCCAGTGGAAAGGCACATATTGGTTGGAAAGTGGTCGCAATCACTCTCAAACGAATGTTGGATGCTGGAGCCAACGTATTGATTTTCATGGCGGATTGGCATGCTTGGGTCAACGATAAGTTTGGAGGAGACATGCAAAAGATTCACACTACTGCAACTTACATGGAAGATACATTCAGAGTTCTATTGGGCAATCCGCCTGAAGGAGAAGGTGCAGGAGAGTTGCGTTTCTTGTATGCCAGTTCAATAATGGACAGTGGTGATTACTGGGCTAGAGTATTGCGATGTTCAAAGAATATGAGTCTCTCAAAGGTTCGCAAGACTTTCACGATAATGGGAAGAGATGAAGACGCTGCAGATGATGATTTGTCCAAGTTCTTCTATCCAGCCATGCAGGCAGCAGACATCTTCGAGATGAATATCGATATCGCACTGGGAGGAATGGACCAGCGCAAGGCGCATATGTACATGCGGAGAGTTGCAGACAAATGGAAATGGCACAAGGCTACTTGTGTGCATACACCGATAATCTCCAGTCTCAAGGCAGGCGCTAGAATGGAAACCGCTGTGGTAGAGAAAACTGGTGGAATAATGGTCGGAGGTCCTGATGACAAAATGAGTAAATCAGACCCTAGTAGTGCTATTCTCTTGCACGATGAGGCTGGCAAGGTCCGTAAGAAGATGAAGAAGCATGCATATCTCGATCCGAGCGATGAACATTCCACGGTTTACGAATTGCTTGAACACATCATTCTGCCTGAAATGGGTGAGTTAAATGTGGTACCTAACCCCAAGTTTGGAGAACCGAGTAAATGGCATGAGCTCGATGCGATTCGCGCTGCTCTTGGTTCTGGTGAATTACATCCCTTGGACGTAAAGTTCGCAGTAGCAGATGCTTTGTCTGCTGGTCTTGCTAGGCTTGCAGAACATTTCGAGTTGCACCCAGAGAAGTTGGCTGCGGTCACTGAGATAACAGGTTGATCACAGTTCAGCCAAGGCTTCGACGTACTCATCTGGCTCGAGGAATATTTCCATGTCTAGATGATGTGGATCAATGATGATTAGCCAGCCAAGGTCATAGGCGCTTTCATTGACCAAATCAGGATTGATTTCAACTTCGCCGTTCACTTCTGAAACTATACCACTGAATGGTGCTCTAAAAGACAATTTTTCATCGGCAGTCCAGATGCTGAACATCTCATCATCCTCGTCAAATTCATCTTCTGCGTGCGGGAGAATCACTCTTAGTACCTCACCGATGTCCTTGGCAAGGAAGTCTGACAAGCCTATTGTGACCTTGTCATCCTTGTCCTGATACCAAAGATGTTCAATCGAGTATTTTCGGCGGTGTGCGATTGTGAATTCCAAGATGTCTTCATCGACCATTTCAGTTCACCTTCTTTCGCGGCGACCAAGATTGATTATTTGAATCCAACGAAATGCTAAGTTGACACAGAACTCCTATTGCATGGGCTTAAACGAAACATCTTTTTCGCAGTCTCGAGGACCATGGATTTCACTGAGAACGAAGAACATCAGATGATTCGCGAGTTGGTTAGGGACTTTGCAGAGAACACCTTGACACCGACAATTGAGCACCGCGATAAGACCCAAACACCGCCAATTGAGGAATGGCAGGAATTTGTCGAGTTGGGGCTACAGGGAATAACTCTTGAAGAGCAGTACGGCGGCAATCCTTTGGATGATATTTCTGAGGCTATAATAATTGAAGAATTGGCAAGAGTTGATCCTTCATTTGCAGTATTCTATGCAGTCCATGTAGGGCTGTGTTGCAAGACCTTGACTCTTCATGGAACCGATGAACAGAAACAGCGCTATGCTACGCGTCTAGCAGGAAATGAAGTGGGAGCATATTCCTTGTCGGAAGCTGGTGCAGGAACTGATGCTGCTGCTTTGTCCTGTAAAGCCAAATTGTCTGATGATGGTCAGCATTACATTTTGAATGGACTAAAGATGTGGGTGACTAATGGCGCCAGTGCAGACATTTACGTCTTATTCGCCAAAGTGGTCGACCATCCTGATTATGGAAATAAGAAGCATGGTGGCACTACGGCCTTCATTGTCGAGAAGTCATTTGAGGGTTTCAGTGTCGGCAAGAAAGAGGACAAATTGGGAATCCGTTCATCTGATACTTGTACCCTTGAATTGAACGACTGCAAAGTTCCTGTTGACAATGTACTGGGTGAAGTCGGAAAGGGATTCGGCATTGCAATGAACGCACTAGACAACAGTCGAATTGGAATTGCTGCTCAGGCTCTGGGTATTGCACAGGGAGCTTTTGAGGCTGCACATAAGTACGCGCACGAGCGTGAGACCTTTGGCAAACCGATTGCACACCACCAGATGATTACTGCCTATCTTTCGGATATGGCGACTCAGGTTGAGGCTGCTAGATTGTTGGTATACAAGGCTGCTTTTGCCAAGCAGATGCATTACGAACAGGGAGCCCCACGTCATTCCAAAGAGGCTAGCATGGCTAAGTTATTCGCTGGAGATACCGCTATGTGGGTGGCTGAAAGAGCCGTTCAGATTCTTGGTGGATACGGATATGTTACCGAATTCCCAGTTGAGAGGTTCTTCCGCGATGCAAAGATTACACAGATTTACGAAGGAACTCAGGAAGTGCAACGTCTAGTAATTGCAAGACATCTTTGAATCATCCAACGTGGTCTAGATCGAGTCGCTTTCTCAGGCTGTTCCAATCACTAACAGATGCCACAACATCGACGACGGTTCCTTCGCCGATAGAATCCATCTCATCGTTGCGAGAGGATGGCATCCTGACGCTGACATCGATATCGTCTCCTTCTATGTTACCGGATAATGAACGGCCATTTCTCAGATACTCGGATAATCCGATACCTAAGCTTCTCTCAACTCTGTCAACCTTGATTGCGAATGAATATGTTGAACCTTTGACAGAATCGATGATTGAACTTCTCTCGCTGGCGAAGCGTGCTTCTGATAATTGCACAACCAAGTCATGCAAATCGATACCTGAGGAGGCATCTTCTACCACGGTTTCGACGACCTCTACTTCTTCAACTACCTCTTCCACAGTCGGAGTTTCTTCCACATCGACTTCTTCTTTGCTAGCCGCTTCGAGTTCTTCCACGGCTTTATCTGCATCTTCTACAGCCTTCCTTGCTGCTTCTTCTGCTTCCTTGGTTATTCTCGCTGCTTCTTCTGCTGCCTGCTTTGCCGCTTCTTCTGCTGCTGCTTTTGCTTCTTCAGCCTGTTTCATTGCTTCTTCAACCGCCGCCTTCGTTTCATCAGCAGCCTGAGCAATCTCGTTCTTTTCTTGTACAACCGCCTCTTCAACTTCTTCGGCAACCTTTCCAGTTTGTTCCATCGCTTGAGCGGTGACTCCGGCAACAACTCCCGCAGTTGCTAATCCCGCAGTAATTCCAGCTGCCGCTTTGGCCTTCTTGGCATCAACATCGAATTTCAGAGCCTCGAGTTTCTTGTAAATTCCAGATTCAACCTTTGTCTTGACAGGGTCTGGTAATGCACTGAGTTCGCTGTTCAATGACTGAGTAGTCAGTTGTTGTAACTGCTCAATATCCAAATCGGATTCATCTACGACTTTCTGTAGTGTACCAGAATACTCCTCTACCATCTGCTCGATCTTCTCTTCATCGAAATCTGCGATTTGCTCAGAAATATTTTCAGGTATTCCGATCGGTGAATCACCTACGATGAAATCAACTTCTGCGACCTGCTCAGCGATTTCGGGGTCGTCAGCATCGTGCAATCTGATAGACCAACTTCCTGCACCGGGAGAGGGGAAACTCAACTTTCCACTTGTGTGTCCTTGTAGGTAAAGGAAACTAACCGTCGCCTCGTCGTTGCGTGCTTCGCTTCCACTCTCTACATCTGCTGGCACAATGCCTACCCACGCCTTGGAAGATACGGGCCATGGTGGTGTTTTGAATCTCAGAGCGATCTCTTCACCATCGCTCCAATGTTCCTTTTCTATGGTCAGACTGACAGAATTATCGGTTGTCTTTGAGATAACGGGTGCCTGTGTTGGCACAGAACCTGGGGCGATAACTTGTAGCGGATTTTGGATGCCGTGTTGAGCGGCTTCTTTCGCTGCAGCTGCTGAAGCGCTGGCCACCGAACCTCCAACCACCAAGAAAATCATGCTCAGACAACAGGCAATGCTACTCATCGCCTCCAAGGGCCCTCCATGGCCTCCGTCAACAATCCCCCAAATGAAAGATAAGAAGAAAGTAAACCCAGCCAAACCAAACCAAGGATTCTTTTTCTTGGATTGAGCCTCTTGGGCTTGAAGAAGCATACTAGATGCAGACATGAACTGCGCACTGAGCCAATGGACTTGAACACTTTCCTTTCACGGCCAATCTGCAGTCGGCCATCCTTCAACTTCTCCGTGTTGCCAAGGAATACTACAGAGAACTTCCTCAATTTGTTCTAGATTATCGAGGTCACGTTCGAGTTGAATTCGGTGTAGCCATGCCTTGAGGCGCCCAATTCTCTTGCCTTGCTGTAGTCCGGTATGTTGCATCAGCCATAGCCCATCAGCAATCGGTTCCGTACATTTGTTGGCTGGCAGTTCACGCAATCTTTGTCGTAATTCAGCAAATGCCTGTGGTTGAATATCTGCACATTCTTTCTGCCAAGATTCATCCATATTGAGAAAACCCTTCATTTTCTTGTCTACTGAATGTCTGAACAGGCGAATGAGCCCTTCATCTGAATCGATAGGTGAGGTTCCAAGCCAAGAGTGATAATCGATGCAAGAAGAGATGAATGCATTCGGTGCCTTGAGTCTCTTCAAGGATGCTTTGACGGCATCCCCGTCCCTATCTTTGAGCAATACCGCCATGCATAGACTGGCCTCTTTCTTGCCTGCAACTGAACGTAGTGCCCTGATTCTACGGTCATCTTCAGGAGTCTTGCCCCCGAGAATTTTATCGAGAACGGAATCTCTTGCCATTCTAGCCAATACGCGCCCCGCATCTCTGCCTCCTAAAATCCTCAACATTTCTTGCCAGATTCTCTCTTCAGCAACACCTTCCAGCATATCCTGTCTTTCGATTAAAGCCAGTTCAAGTTCCATATCGGTACGCCAATCATCCCCATCATCTTGGTCGAGGAATCGATATGCTCGCATCACCCTTAGTCCATCCTCAGAAAGACGAAGACTGGCTGAACCTACTGCTCTCAATCTCTTTGCTGCCAAATCGCTCATTCCATTGTGCGGGTCATACAATTCTCTTCTCGCTATATCGACAGCCATTGCGTTGATGGTGAAATCTCTTCTTTCCAAATCTAGATCCAATGATGAGGTTAACTGAACTTTGTCAGGGCGCCTACCATCTCTGTAGCCACTTTCACAGCGTAATGTTGTGACTTCGTATTCGACTTTATCGATAATCACGGTTATTGTGCCGAATTGTTTTCCGGTAGGAACTGTATGCTCGAACAAACTTTCTACATCATCAGGAGTAAGACTGGTAGCCAAATCATGGTCCTTGGGCTGTCTTCCACGCATGGCTTCTCTAACCGCTCCTCCCACCAACCAGATGCCACCTCCAGAACTGGCAATTGTGTTGTGGATTGTCTTCACAGCTTCTGGTAAATCATCGATCCAAGATAGTTGGCCTACGTCGAGCGGAGCAGCGTGGATATCGCTAATCATCCCCTCCACTAGTTGGGCCATGCGTGCGCCTGAGTAGTTCCGATGATGAAATCTTGCCCAACTTACAAGCGAAAGAATGTTGTTCAGAACCAATTCCGCAAGCCATGGAACACGGGGACGAGCGAATCCGTCGATGGGATACTGGTGACCCAGCAGTCTATCTTGTTCCTGTTGATTGGCTTAAGCCTCATGAGGAGATTCTTGCGAAGAATGCTAACAAATTACAGGATATGACCTTGCGTTGGGGAGGATATACCAAGCCCCTGTTAGTCGATTCGCTCAGCGGATGTATTCTCGATGGCCATCACCGGTATCACGTCGCCATTGAATTAGAACTTCAGAGAGTACCAGCGCTGCTGTATGATTATCTGGCTGATGATACGATAAAGGTGGAGGCTTGGCCGGCTTCTGGTAGAACTGAATTGAGCAAGCAGGAAGTAATTGACATGGCTCAATCCTCGCAGTTGTTCTCACCGAAGACAAGTCGCCATATTGTAGAGGGAGAGGTTCCACCTATTCTGGTTCCATTGGATGTTCTTCGTCAAGAATCTTGATCGCTCTTGATTAACGACTTCCAAAGCCTATTCCCATCGCCTTTCAATGAGGTCGCAAGGGATGGTTCAGTACCAGTTTGAACTTCGATACAAGTGAGTGCTCCATGTCTAGAGATGGTTAGAGAGATGAGGTCCCCTCGTCTTCCGACAAGCAGGGTGTCGAGTTGAGATTTATTCCTGACCCTTAAGCCATCGATGGCTACCAATTCATCATCGGGTAAGAGTATGTCTCGAAGAGGAGATTCCGGCAAGAATCCTCTAACATAGAGGCCGTTTTCTGTCGCTAACCTCAGGCCCAACCATGCTTTTTCCTTTTTGTCATCATCGCTGGAAGAGAATTCCAAACCCAACTTTGCCATGGCCGCTTCTACATCAGGACGTACTTCTTCCTGTACTAATTCATCCAGCATGCTGCCAAGTCGTGCACCACCTTTCAAGGAAACAAGTCCTTTACGGATGTCTGAATATCTAAGCCCTAACTTCTCTAAATCCGGTGAATCAAGTCCATGTCTCTTCCATAGCAGTGCGAATAGTTGTTCTAGACCATATTCTCCTTTGTTCCTGCGCCGCATTTCTGCATCTAGACAAATCATTACCATCTCACCTTCAAGATAGTAGGAAATCGTACTTTCTCTGGAATATGTATGAGGCATGTACAGGTGAATCCAAGCCTCTTGACTTGAAGTCTCCAAGGATTGATGTTCGTTTCCAGTTCCGGCTAGGAATCTCTTCATCTTGCGTTCCATATCCTTGCGCCAATCTTCCTCGCTCCAGACTCCACTCTTCAGGCAGATGACGTCTCCTAGCCACGAGGTTCCACCTTCAAACCACCATAGCAGATTACTTCGCACTTCCTTGGACAAGTCATATTCTAGATATTCTACTGGACGCAGTCTCTTGATATTCCACAAGTGCAGATACTCGTGCGACAGCAGACTAACGAGGTCTCTCCATCCATCTTCTTGACCTACTTGGATAGCAGTTCTAGGAACCATGCTGGTCTGAGAACGCAAATGCTCCAATCCACCTCGGGCACCTCCAGTAAGGTGCAAGATGGTCCAGTACTCATCAAACGGTAGTGGCCCGAATAGAGCAACATATTCAGCCACCAGTGCCTCCATACAATTCTGTATTCTTGTAATGGCTTCCTGTGGAATGTCGTATGAACCAGCATCCCAGATTCTCAGATGATGCATTGCACCAGACATCATCCGACTATCATCTGAGTTGGAATTGGCTTCGATGATTCCATCGTATAATTCGTCGAGGTTGGGCGGCAACCAAGTTTTCTCGTTGCCCTTACCCCATGATTTGTGTTTAGGAGCATCGCCAGCGTGACAGTTCAATTGCGTAGCAGCAGTCCAATGTTCGGGCATGGCCAAGGTTACAGTACAGTCCATACTACCTTGCCAACCACGGCTAGGCATCATCCAAGTGAACGTGGGTACTAAGTGAAGATGACTGGCATCCATGTGGTTGCTTCTTACAGTTAGGTCTGGACATAGAATTTGATATTCGATTAAGAGGTCTTTGCAACCGTTGCGAGGTGGCTTGATTCGGTATCCACATTCGCCATGTCGCGCAATGCTTGCACCGTTGTTTACAGAAATGTCTCTTACGTGTTTCAAAGGCTCTCGAATCATGTATGATCCCGGTACCCAACGCGGCATCTCAATGTCGATACTGGAATCGAATTCGCCTTGAAGCAGTAGTTGGACATCCAATAGCCTACTGGCAGGATTGAGGCACGAGGCACGATGGTGAATCTTGGCCTGCATCATCTCCCTCACCTGCTATGATGACAAGTCAGACCTTAGAACATCGCCTTAGGGAATCAGGTCTTCGTGCCCTCCAGAGAAATTACCCTCGTCCGATTCGTCTTCGGGCGCTCCGGGCCTTTGCAAGCGCACATTGAACATCTGGGAAAGTAAGGGCCAGAGCCCCATTAACCAATCCTTAGCATCATCCAACATCTCTAGTAGAGGGTGTTCTTCAATTTCGTAATCATCATCGTTTTCAGGAATCACAAATTCTGGAGGAGCGAGGTCGGGAGGTAAAGTTCTCAAGTCAGCAGCTAGATCATCTAAATTATTGATCATTTCATCTTCCAACACTCCATACATACGAGCAAAGGAAGCGGCTTCCTCTAGCATATCAGCAAGTGTATCGGGACTTGGTATGCCAGGTTCACTATCCTTGATATCAACTGGTCCGAATACAACACTGCCCAGTTCAGTATCATACATTTTTTCGCCCTGCTTTTCTCTCTTGATTAGGCGTTGATTCACATCACCTCCTAGGGGAGCGATGATGAATCCGCCTTCGACCAATGCTTCTTCTAGCCAGATTGGAATCTTTTTCAGAGAACCGCTGATTAGTACTCTATTCAAGGAATCTGGTAGATCCTCTGGAGCTTTAGATAAGGAAGTCAAGACTCTGGTGCTGCAATTCTCGAGGTCATGTAATCGATTGTCCACATGCTCAATAACCACGCTGGAAGGATCGTAGACCACGACATTTCCAGTTTCACCAACCACTGCACTAATCAGGGCTGCGAAATATCCTCCTTTAGCACCGATGAGAACAACATCTTGCCCCTCTGATAATTCGAGATGAGTCAGAAGTGTTGCTACCATGTGTGGAGCAGAAATGGTCTTGACACCACCAGCCACAGTTTCGAGAAAAACTAGAGGGCGGTCATGGAAAAAAGGAGTTGGATCAAAGTCGCTGAAGGATCTTACATCGACCTGCATCATGGCTTCTTCAATCACTTGGTCCATTGGAATCCCGGCTTCTTGCAACCTCTGAAGCAATGATATCATCGGGTCCATGCAAGTTGACAAAGGACCGACCCCTTTGAACGCTGGCATCAACACTCGAATTATCGACTGTGAGTAATCAACAACCATGTTAGAAATAGACCAGCCGCCGCTCCTACAGTACCGCTCAATGTATTGGCTTGTGCAAGGTCCATGAATCCCAAGGCACCCATGCCTGCTAGTGGTGCACCTAATGCAGTCATCTTGAGTATCATCTCACGCCTAGGAAGTGGCGGCCTGCGCGGTCTTAATGTGATGGTGCTTCTCTTTTTCCAGAGGTGAAAATCTCTGATGATTTCAGGTTGTGATAGCATACTCAGAATCAGTGTGCGCAGGCGGGGCATTCTACTGGTAGCATCTCCTCTGCCACTGATGAATGTCATTCGACCAACCTTGTGTCGCACACTGATACAAATCTGCATTGCGGCCTTAGCATTCTCAAGCTCCATGTCATGCAAATCGATACCAACACCTAGTCCTCTATCGCTGATGTGAGTGTTTACATTCCAATTTCTATTACCTGTGGTAATGTCATCCTTAACTTTGGCTTCCATTGGGGCCAAGGTTTGTCTCAAGAAGGCTAAACCTTGTTCGACTGGAACCTCCATTCGAATGCGCCTACCAAATATGCTGTAAGCGAAGAAACTGCTTCCAAAGATGATGCCCCATGCCCCACCTGCGATTTTGAATCCAAGGATGAATCCACCTGTAAATGCATGCGCGTAGATGACTACGATGTATGTCAGAACCCCTGTATATGTAGCAAGGATGAAAGCTGTTGCGAAAGCCTGACCAACACTCAATTTTCGTCGTTCCCAAGTAGGGCCGACGACGTTTTGTGAAGTGGCGGCTTGCATAAGACTCATTCTTCCTTCACCCCTTTGCTACATGATATCATTCCCTTGGCAATGGCGATTGGGCGATAATTCAATCATCTCTGTGTAATGCCAAGTGTCATGGACAGCGAACCCGATCGCTGGAGGGCAGCCAAGGTTGGAACTTGGGTCATGTCCATTTCTCTGTTCTTCCTGATCTCCTTCTTTTTGGCTCCGATGACTCTTGAGGAGGGCAGTGTTCCTAGATTGTCAGGTAGAGCCAACGTTTTCGATTATTATCAATACGAAGGTTGGGGAAGTTGGGGAAACGGTAACCATAGCGGCGATGTGGGCCATAATCAACCATCTGAGGGTTTATTCTCATGGACAGATATCAACTTCTATGCCGCATTTATCTATGGATTTGGAGATTTGAATTGTCATCAGAAATATGAGCGAAGTTGGGTCATTAATGGTAATCAGATGCCAATGTGTGCAAGAGATGTTGGCATATTTCTTGGTCTTGCAATCGGTGGCTGGATATTCTCAAGATATGGAAAGAATCGTTGGACAGTTACCGATAGTTTCCTCTCCATTTTCGGTGATTCAAGACTCCATTCGGTCTACGCATCTGGATATCGAAAAAGAGCGGCTTGGGGAATTGGCCTTCTCGCCATGGCGCCAATAGGAATCGATGGCTTCACCCAAATGTTGACTGATTATGAATCGACCAATCCAGTGCGCCTAGTGACTGGACTGTTCTTTGGCGTAATGCTAGCAGTTCTGCTTTCAGCGATGCTTTCGGCTCGTCCTTCTGACCATCAAGGGCGTCCCGAATTGGTATCACTTCCGGCTGGTGCAAGATTCGCTAGAACTCCGGATAATGAATCAGAGTGAATAATCAAGCGGGTTCGGTACTCCACCAGATGAGGAATTCATCTTTACTTTCAGGAACTGGACAACCAACATAACCTGAAGTCAGCATTTGTAATCTCGCTGCTGTAGAGGCTAGAAGTGCAGCGATTTCTGAGTCAGTCAACCTATCTTCAGACAGGATCCACTGCATGGCCGTGGATGTCTCAGCATCCGGGTTCTTACGTCGCCATTCCGCTAGGTGAGTTTGTAGTGGCCAAAGAGCAAGGAACAAACGACCTAAGCCAACCCATTCGGCACTTATCTTGAAAGTAGGTGCATCATTGAATGGTACATGCGCTTGTTGCCTATGGGTCCAACCGATGGAATCGAACCATTTCACCATCCTCTGTGAATGTCTTTGTGTGACTGCTCTGACTGGACCAAGGGTCCTTCGTAGACTGGGGATATCAGTAGTAGACATGAACGAAAGTGTACCTAGCAATGACCATACCGAGTGATGAATACATGAGCCAGCGACATCTGCCTGCCTCGCATCCTTGCTCGACCATGATTCCTCGGCTTTGGATAACCAGTTAGCGGGTGTTCTTTTAGCCAGCCAATCTTCTACCAATGATGTAGACTCGATAGGGGAACCTGGTAACCTCTGTTGGCTTGCAAGTCCCCTAACTAATCTCTTGAGGTGGTGCCTATCAACCACTTGTGGGTCTACATTTAGCGGCGGAGGCCGGCGATTCAAGAAGCCGCGTAGAGCACTTGCCA
>DAWL01000105.1 GCA_002505935.1 Euryarchaeota archaeon UBA226
AACCTATACGTAAGAAGAACTCTTTCCGGTGAGTTCATCGTTCTGAACAAGCACCTAGTGCGTGACCTAATTGAGAGAGGTCTCTGGTCTTCAGATATGAAGGATGAAATCCTACGTCACAAGGGTAGCGTTCAAGCAATTGCTGCGATTCCAGAAGACTTGAAGGAATTGTATAAGACCACTTGGGAAATCAAGCAGAAGCATGTTATCGACATGGCTGCAGACCGTGGAGCATACATTGACCAAAGCCAATCATTGAACATCCATATGATCGATGCAAACCCTGCTAAGGTCACCTCCATGCACTTCTACGGCTGGAGAAAGGGATTGAAGACAGGAATGTACTACCTGAGAACCAAGGCAGCTGCTGACGCAATTCAGTTCACTGTCGAGCAAAAGAAGGCAGAGGATGAGACTGTTGAAGGCCTAGCGTCTCGTGCAGAAGCAACCAGCATGGAAGCTATTGCATGTTCTCTAGATGCTCCAGATGACTGCCTAATGTGTGGTTCATGATTGCTCGTCCTTAGTTGAGAAATCTGAGGATACATCAAACAATTCAGCTACACAGAATGGGCATTCCATTTTTCCATCTACCTCTAACATTTCTACTCCATGCTTTTGACATCTCATGCAAATTCACCTATCTGGGTGTCTGATAGGAACTGATGTTTTGTCAATGGCGTAGTCGCCATTTCAATCAACTGTTGAATCAGTTCCTCTGGGAAATCCTCTGATTTTTCAACTATTTTTGCGGAATGAAGTGTGATAATTATGTGACCATTATTTGCAATCAAGTGGACTGCTGTTTCTTCATCATCCATATACTCCTCAAGGGACTTATCATGATCTGGATGGTCATCCGGTAAGATATCTACCTCGGACCAAGATACAAATCCTCCACTGATAACATGGTTTTTTTCCATCCACTCTTCAAACTCTAAACCAAACAAATCTGCCACGTGATCTTCGAACATGTGGTTAGATAATATCTACAGTTACTTAAACCTTTAACACAATCAAGCGATGTGAATTGCGTGACCCAGAGTTGCAAGAACTGCTTCATGAGTCATCTCAGTCATTGTTGGGTGTGCATGGATAGTGCCTGCAATGTCCTCCAATAGAGCGCCCATCTCAAGGGCAAGAGTCCATTCTCCAACTAGTTCGCTGACATGGGTTCCAACTGCTTGTACACCTAGGATTCTGTGGTCATCTTCTCGGGCAACGACCCTTACGAATCCACCAGTCTTTTCCGCTTCTTGAGTTAGGGATCTTCCATTTGCTGCTAGAGGAAACTTTCCTGTGATTACTGGATGTCCAGCCTCTTTAGCTTCTTCTGGAGACATACCTACCGATACGATTTCTGGTTCTGTGAATACGATTGCAGGGACTGCAACTGGGTTGTAAGCACGGTTTGTGCCGGCGATGATCTCTGCAACCATCTCTCCTTGGAATGATGCTACATGCGCAAGCATTTCTCCTAAATCGGAAACATCACCAATTGCATAAACTCCCTTCATGTTGGTTTGGCACTGGTCGTTAACCTTGACAAATCCGCGCTCGTTTAGAGCAACACCTGTTGGAGCAAGTCCTTCACTACGTGGTCTGCGACCTACGGTAACAAGAACTCTGTCGGCTTCCACAGATTGCATCTTTGATTCATCGTCAGCGTTGTTCTTGTCGATGAAATTTAGTTTGAGTTTTCCATTGTCAAGTTTCTCAACACCCTTTGCGAAAACTCCAGTGTTAACCTTGACCTTGTTCTTCTTGAGGAATAATTCTAGAGGTCGGCGCAATTCTTTGTCAAAAATAGGTAGAACGCTATCCATTGCTTCTACAATTGTAACTTCAGTGCCGAGCATACGATGAACGATTCCAAGTTCAAGTCCGATGTATCCTCCACCTACTACGACTAGGTGTTCCAACTTCTCGTCGATGTCCAGGGCTTCTCTACTAGAGATGACTCCGTCACCATACTTCATGAATGGTAATTCGATAGGAACGCTACCATTGGCTAGAATCACATTCTCTGCCTCAATTTTAGTATCTCCAACAACGACAGTTTTTGCATCCTTGAACTCAGCCCAGCCGGTGATTAATTCTGCACCTGAACTCTTCAGTAGGTGTTCGACACCCTTGTTTAGGCGGTCAACGATGTCATCTTTCCATCCCTTTAGTGCAGCCATTTCTAGTTCAGCAGGTCCTGGAATTGAGATTCCCATGTGCCCTCCTTTCTTTGCATGCTTTGCCAAATCGTGGAATTTGTGAGCAGCGTGAATCATTGCCTTGGAAGGAATGCATCCTCTGATTAAACAGGTTCCACCTGCTCTCTCACCTTCGACAATAACAGTGTCCATACCTAGTTGCGCAGATCTGATTGCAGCAACATATCCGCCAGGTCCTGCTCCTACGACTAATACCTTGCACTTACGAGTCTTCATTCAAATCAACCTCACATGAAGATTGTAGCTGGGTTTTCCAGCAGTGTCTTCAGCCTTTGAACGAGCATTGCTCCGTCCCAGCCATCAACAACTCTGTGGTCCCAAGATGATGATAATCTCAACATCTTTCGAATTAC